>DONB01000138.1 GCA_003510325.1 Thiobacillus sp.
GAGCCGATCCAGACCGTGATGCGCCGCTACGGCGTGGCCAACCCCTACGAGCAGCTGAAGGAGTTGACGCGCGGCAAGGCCGGCATGACGCGCGAGACGCTGCACGCCTTCGTCGATGGGCTGGCGATTCCGGACGGCGAGAAGACGCGCCTGAAAGCCCTGACGCCGGGCTCCTATACCGGCGTGGCGGCCGAGCTGGCCCGGCAGATCTGAACGGAGGCTCCATGTCCGAACATGCGCTGGATGTCGGCCTTGCCGACTTCGATCGGAACGTCCTTGACGAGTCGAAGCATCGCCCGGTGGTGGTCGATTTCTGGGCACCCTGGTGCGGGCCGTGCAAATCGCTCAAGCCCGTCCTGGAAAAACTCGCGGCCGAATACGGCGGCAAGTTCCTGCTGGCCAAGATCAATTCAGACGACAACCAGGAACTCGCGGCGCGCTACGGCGTGCGCGGCATCCCCAGCGTCAAGGCGTTCATCCATGGCGAGCCGGTCGACGAATTTTCCGGCGCGTTGCCGGAAGGCGAGGTACGTGCCTTCCTCGATCGCCTGATTCCGAGCCCGGCCGAGGCGCTGCGTGCGGAGGCCGCCGCATTGCGGGGGGCAGGCGACCTGCCTGCCGCGTTGCAGACGCTCGCCGATGCATCAAGGCTCGACCCGGCCCATGTCGGCGTGCGGCTCGATGCGGCGGAAATCATGCTCGACCTCAACGAAGCCGACGAGGCGCGCCGGCTGATCGGCAGCGTGGCGGACGATGTTGATCCGCGCGTGCCGCAGCTGAAGGCACGCCTGCAGTTCCTGGGCGCGGCCGGCGAGGACGAGGCGGCGCTCCTGGCGCGGGTGGCGGCGAACGAAAATGATCTGGAGGCACGGTTGAAACTGGCCAACCTGCTGGTCGCCGCCGGCCAGTACGAACCGGGCATGGATCAGCTGCTGGAAATCGTGCGCCGCGACCGCGGCTTCGGGGACGACATCGGACGCAAGACCCTGTTGTCGGTATTCGACCTGCTGGGCGGCGGCGACGTGGTCAGCCGCTACCGGCGCCTGCTGGCCAGCGCGCTGAACTGAGTCGGTGTGCATTCATGCGGTGCGCATGAATGCGGCAGCGCAGCCTTATTCCCCGGCGTAAAGCGAAACCGCAGCGATCTCCGCATCGCTGAGGCTCGCCACGGCCTGGGCCATCACGGCGGTCTGCGCACCCTGGGGTTGTCCGGCGCGATAGGCCAGCAGTTTTTCCTGCATGGCCGCAGGCGTCAGCCCCCTGAGCGCGGGACTGTTGTCGATTCCCTGTCCGAGGTCGCCATGGCAGCTCACGCACTTGGCGGTATAGACATCGAGCCCGTAAGGCTGGGCTTCCGGCGGAAGCCCGGCCAGAACGTCCTTGGGGTCGCTCGCGGCCGATGCGGCCGGCGACGCCTTCTCCTCGCTGGAGGGGGTGCCGTCGCCGCAGGCGACAAGCGTGGCAAGCAAAAACAGACTCGTACCGAAGTGGGTGGCTCTCATGGCAATCTCGTGAATTCAATCAGGGCGGGGCATTGCTGCATGCGCTGGGCGCGTGTGGAGCGCGCCGTGCGACAGTCATGATTCTGTCACATTTTGCTCAGTCGATGGCCTGGTAGCGGACCTCGACGATTTCCACCTCGCGCCGTCCGTCCGGCGTCTGCACGCTGACGGTGTCGCCTTCGCGCGCCTTCAGGAGCGCGCGCGCCATCGGCGAAATCCAGGCGATGCGCCCGCGACCGGCATCGGCTTCGTCGATGCCGACGATGGCATAGGTGGACTCTTTGCCGCTTTCATCCGCGACGGTGACGGTGGCGCCGAAGAACACCTGGTCGGTGTCCTCGCGCGTGGCAGGGTCGACGACCTCGGCATGTTCCAGTCGCTTGGACAGGAAGCGGATGCGGCGGTCGACTTCGCGCAGGCGCTTCTTGCCGTAGATGTAGTCGCCGTTTTCCGAGCGGTCGCCATTGCTCGCCGCCCAGGAAATGGTTTCGACCAGCTTGGGCCGCTCGACTTTCCACAGCTGGTTGAATTCGGCGTCGAGCTGCGCGTAGCCCGCGGGGGTCATGTAGTTCTTCGATCCGGCAGGAAGCGCGGGCGCGGCGACGTCGTCTTCGTCGGCGTCGGCCGCGTCGGTTTCCTTTACAAAAGCTTTATTCATCGTCCCAGCAGATAGGCAAGCAGCGAAAGCGCCAGCGACATGAGAATGACGCTGGTGAAGGGAAAATAGAACGTGCCGCGCGCGCGTTTGATCCGCAGGTCACCCGGCAGCCGGCCCAGGCCCAGACGGTTGAGCCAGGGAGTGAGCAGGCCCAGGATCAGCAGCGCTGCAATCAGGGTGACCAGCCATTTCAGCATGGTGGCAGTGTAGCCGATGCAGCCCGGACATGGCTGCGCACCGCGGCGGCGCCGGGATGGAACGGATCAGGGCTGGGACTCCAGCTGCGCGCGCTGCGCTTCGGCCGCGTCCTTGAGCTGCTGCTCCGCGGCACGCGCTTTTTCCATGGCCTGGATCTGGGTTTCGAATACCGCACTGGGCGGACGTTCGGCTTCGGACTGCGGCGGGGTGGGGTCGCAGGCAGCCATCATCAGGGCAAGCGGGATCAGGCTCCATTTCATGATGCGTCCTCCAGCAGACCGGTGGGCAGGCCGTCGATGCTGGCCTGGTTTTTCTCGCGCCAGTAATCCAGCAGACCGACCGCGCCTTTCTTTTCGGCCCAGCGCGCCAAGGTGTCACGTTCGCCCTGGTAGGCGAACATCGGCACGGCGTAGCCGCACGAGGTCTGCACCGAGTCGATGTCGAGCACGATGAGCTGGCGTTCGCCCGGCAGGGCGGGAAAGTGACGGCGCAACGCGCCCCATTCGGCATCCTGCCGGCGCACGGCGCGACCGTGTCCATACAGGCGCAGGATCAGCGGGTCGGCGTCGAAGCTGCACCACATCATCGTCATGCGGCCATCGTGTTTCAGGTGGGCGGCGGTTTCGTTGCCGCTGCCGGTGAGGTCGAGATACGCTACGCGATGTTCGTCGATCACCCGCAGGCTGTCCATGCCCTTGGGCGACAGATTGAGGCGGCTGTCGGCGGTGCCGGTAGCGGTAAAAAAGATCTTCTGCGCGGCGATGAAGTCGCGGTGTCTGGCTTCGAGTGCAGGATAGAAGCGTGCCATCCGGATTCCTCAGTTGATCTGCTTTTTGAGAAACTCGGCGAGGATGCGAAGCCGCGTCACGCTGTCGTTCATTTCGAGCAGGTTCTGCTTGATGGAGCGCTTGAGCGGCAACACCTCGGACAGGCGGTAGCCGACCCACACGGCGTTGTCGTATTGGTGCGGTGCGGGGAAGTGCGCGTCGCCGTACTCGCCGATGATGTGGCGCAGGATCTCGACGGCGAGCTCGAGGTCGTCGGGCACGGCGGTGGCCGCTTCGCTGCTGACCGCTTCCACGGTGCCGACCAGCAGTCCGCTGGGTTCGGTGCGGGTACTGCGGATGACGAAGCGTTCCTGTGCCAGGGTGTCGATATGCAGGATGCCGGTCTGCGGCATGTCCCAGTCGGTGACCCGCACGCAGGTGCCGACGACATAGGGAACGGCGGGGGNNGGGTGCCCGTCTCGCCGCCTTCGCGGATGGCGCAGATGCCGAACGGCGTGTTGTCGGCGATCGCCTGCTTGACCATGTCGAGGTAACGCTGCTCGAAAATGCGCAGCGGCAGCACCCCGCCGGGAAACACCACGGTATTCAGCGGAAACAGCGGAAGCGTGGTTTGTCCGAAAGCAGTGCTCATCGCGCGTCTCCCCAACGTGCCATCAGCGTGTGCTGGATGCCCAGCTGATCGAGGATGCGCGCGACGATGAAGTCTACGATGTCTTCGACCGATTGCGGACGATGATAAAAGCCGGGGTTGGCCGGCAGGATCACCGCATTCATCTTCGACAGCGTCAGCATGTTTTCCAGATGCAGGGTGGAGAACGGCGCTTCGCGCGGAACGAGGATGAGCGTTCTCTGCTCCTTCAGCATGACGTCGGCGGCGCGTTCGATCAGGTTATCCGACAGGCCGTGGGCGATAGCGGCGAGCGTGCCCATCGAGCACGGGCACACCACCATTGCGTCGGCCGGATTGGAACCGGAGGCGACTGGCGCATTCCAGTCTTCGCGGCCGAATACGCGCAACTGGCCGTCGCGTGCATTCAGGCCCTCGGACAGCTGTTTTTCAAGATCGCCGGCGCGCGCCGGGAACGCCACGCCGAGTTCCTGCTTGGCGACGATATGGGCAGCTTGCGACACCAGCAGATACACGCGAAGATCGGCGGCCAGCAGGCATTCGAGCAGACGCAGGCCATAGGCCATGCCGGAGGCGCCGGACAGCGCCAGGGTTACGGTGTGGACGGGGGGGTGCATGACGCCGATTGTCGCCCGGATGAGGCGGCACCGGCAAGCATACGCGCCACGATCACGCCGTTCACTGCACCGAAAATCAGGGCGGCGGCGGCAAACACCGGCAGCAGCATGACCACCGCGGCACTCGGCAACAACCACCAGGCGGCCAGCGCGAGCTGCCCGCCGATGGGGCCGAAGGCCGCCAGCACCGACAGGCTGACCGGGCCGAAATGGCGGCTCACNNACCAGCAGCAGGCCGCCGCCCAGCACGCGCAGGGCGGATACCCAGGCCGCCGCACGCCAGCCATATTGCAGCACCACCAGCAGGATGACGATGTTGGCGAGCCCGGGCTTGACGCCGGGAACGGGGCTCGGAATTGCCGCCTCGGCCAGCGTCAGCCCGATCGCCAGTGCGGCCAGCCGTGCGATGCGGCGGTCGTCCGGCGTGACCGGCAACTCAATAGCCGAGCGTGTCATACGCAGCATTGCGCCCGCGGATTTCGAGGCTGACCTGGTTCGGCAGGCACAGGGCGGCCTGGCCGGACTGGGTGAGCCAGCCCTGCTTGACGCAGAGTTGCCGTGGCGAAGGGTCGGCGACGACGCGGGCGCGCCCGGGCTCGATCGCGATGCGCGTGGTGCCGAGCGGGCCGTCGACCGAGACGGTTTGTGCGTGCGTCAGCGGGAGGTTCTTCACGATCTGGCCGGCGGCGCGGATGACGACGCTGTCGCCGCGATCGCCGTTCCAGGCCCACACCGTCAGTGTAGCGACCAAGCCTGCGCCTGCCAGCAGCACGCCCACGTCGCCGGCGCGCAGCAGCATCAGCTGAGTTCGCGGTGCCGCACCAGCACCTGCTCGCGCTCACGGAAGGCGGTGGCCAGCGTTTCAGCGAAATACACGCTGCGATGCTGGCCGCCGGTGCAGCCGATGGCCACCGTGAGATAGGCCCGATGGTCGCGAATGAAGCATGGCAGCCAGTTCTCGACGAAGCCGCGGATGTCGGCCAGCAGCGCCATGGCATTGGGGCTGGTTTCGATGTAGTCCTTCACCGGCTGGTCGCGTCCGGTGAGCGGGCGCAACTCGGCGACGTAGTGCGGGTTGGGCAGGCAGCGCACGTCGAACACCATGTCGGCATCGAGCGGAATGCCGTGCTTGAAGCCGAAGGATTCGAACAGCAAGGTGATGCGCGAGCGGTCCTGCCCGACCAGATCCTTGATCCACAGACGCAGGGCCGCGGCGGACAGATCGCTGGTGTCGATGCGGTGCGCCAGCAAGGCGATGTCGCCGAGCATCTCGCGTTCGAGCTGGATGGCCTCCTGCAGCGATACGCTGTTGCTGGAAAGCGGATGGCGCCGCCGCGTTTCGGAAAAGCGCTTGACCAGGGTCAGCGTCTTCGCCTCCAGAAAGATCACCCGCAGATCGGCACCCTGCGCGCGCAGCGTCTCGGCGATCGTGGGCAGTTGCGCAAAGCTCGCGCTGCTGCGCGCATCGATGGCGATCGCGATGCGTTGGTGGCCTTCCTGCCTGAGATAGTCGACCAGCGGCTGCAGCATGGCCAGCGGCAGGTTGTCGACGCAGTAATAGCCGATGTCTTCCAGCACCGCGATGGCGATGCTTTTGCCCGAGCCCGACAGTCCGGAAACCAGAACGATCTGCATCAGCTGTTTCCGTCGATGGCGGCCTGCTGGCGCTTGATGAATTGCTCGACCGGATTGATGCCGCGGCGCTTGAGCAGATGATTGCGCACTGCCACCTCGACCAGCACGGCGAGGTTGCGGCCGGCAGCCACCGGGATGCGCACCTTGGGAATCCCGACACCGAGGATGGTCTCGGTCGACGCCACCATGTCGAGCCGGTTGAGGCCGACTTCGCCGACTTCCTCCGGGTGCACCAGTTCGACGATGAGCTTGAGGTTCTTGAGCGGCTTGACGGCCATTTCGCCAAACAGGAATCGGATGTTCAGGATGCCGAGGCCGCGCACTTCCAGAAAATCGCGGATCAGCGGCGGGCAGCAGCCTTCCAGCGTTTCCGGTGCGACATGCTTGAGTTCGACGACATCGTCGGCGATCAGCCGGTGGCCGCGCGTGATCAGCTCCAGCGCCAGCTCGCTCTTGCCGACGCCGGCATCGCCCTTGATGAGCACGCCGGTGCCGAGCACTTCCAGGAACACCCCGTGCAGCGAGGTGACTTCGGCCAGGCTCTGCGTCAGGTAATGCCCCAGATAGGACATCAGGATGGGGCTCGCAAGCGTCGAGGTGAACAGCGGCGTTTCGCTGCGTTCGGCTGCGTCGAGCAAGACCGGCGGAACGATTTCGCCGTTGGACACGACGATGGCGGCCAGCTCGGTCGAGAACAGATGGTCGATGGCGTCCTGCAGACCGGATGCGGACAGGCCGCGCAGGTAGTCCATTTCGGCGCAGCCGAGCACCTGTACCCGGTTGGGGTGGACGAAATTCAGGTGGCCGATGAGCGCCAGCGTCGGCTTCTGGATGGTTTCGGAGGACAGGGTGCGCTGACCGCCGTTGCGTCCTGCCGCCCAGTGCAGGCCGAGCTGTTCCGCCATGTCGCGGAACAGGGTCTCGACCGAAACGTGGCTGGTGTCGTCCATGCGCGGTGCAGCGCGACTAGGTGGACCATGCGCCGAGCAGCGCAATCAGTTCGGGAGGGGTGGCAACGCTCAGCATCTTTGTGCGCATGGTCTCGTCGCCGAACAACTGGGCCAATTCGCCCAGAATCTGCAGATGCCGTTCGTTGGCATCCTTGNNCCCACAGCGATACCGGCTGGTTGTCCGGCGCGTCGAATTCGAGCGGCGCCTTCAGCCGGTAAAACGCGCCACAGGCGTCCTTCAAACCCTTGATGCGGCCGTGCGGAATGGCGATGCCATAGCCGAGCGCGGTCGAGCCCAGGCGTTCGCGCTCGAACAGACTCGTGAAAATGTCAGTGGATTTGAGTCCGTGGGTCTGGGCGAACAGATCAGCGGCGTGCTCGAACAGTTTTTTCTTGCTGGAGAAGCTCAGATCCAGCAAGGTGGTGTCGGGGGTAATGAGGGGGGCGATTAGATTCATGCCGGTTGCAAAGCCGGGGAAGGGGGGCCGGCGCTTGCGCAAATTATACGCCCGGAGTGTCTCCGGGCTGTCCTGATCAGAAAGGACTATGTCAGGCAGGGCTCTCGCTTTCGGTTGCCTGATGCTTCAAACCGCCGCCGCCCTGATGGACGTCCGAGGTTTTTTCCTTGTGCCGGACGATCTGGCGATCCAGCTTGTCGGCCAGCAGGTCGATCGCGGCGTACATGTTGCCGTCTTCGCTATGGGCATGGAAATCATGACCTTTCACATGCAGGGTGGCTTCCACTTTGTGCACCAGTTTTTCCACCTGCATGATCACCGTGACGTTGATGACATGGTCGAAGTGGCGTTTGACACGGTCGAGTTTCTCGGCGACATAGCCGCGGATGGCTGGGGTTACTTCCAAGTGGTGACCGGAAATTGTCAAATTCATAGAGCCTCCTAATCTGCTTGAAAAACTGATGGCCAGGGTTCCGTATCTGGCTTCAGGAGCGATTTATCACGCTCGATTTCATTGTGGGACGAAAGCGGACGACATTCAAGCGCAGCGCCGTTTTTCAGCGGTTCCGTGTCGAAAAGCCTTTGCGATCAAAGCGCGCGGCGCATGTTGGCCGGAGGGATTTGCAGCGACTCGCGGTATTTGGCGACGGTGCGGCGTGCCACCACGATGCCCTGCTGGCCGAGCACTTCAGCCAGCTGACCGTCGGACAGCGGTTTTTTTCCGTTTTCGGCGGCGACCAGCTGCTTGATCAGCGCCCGGATGGCGGTCGACGAACAGGCACCGCCGTTGTCGGTGGCGACATGGCTGCCGAAGAAATACTTCAGTTCGTACAGGCCACGCGGCGTCATCATGTACTTTTGCGTGGTGACGCGCGAAATGGTCGATTCGTGCAGCTCCACCGCATCGGCGATTTCGCGCAGCACCAGCGGACGCATCGCCACTTCGCCGTGCTCGAAGAAATGCTTCTGGCGGTCGACGATAGCCTGCGACACGCGCAGGATGGTGTCGAAGCGCTGCTGCACATTCTTGATCAGCCAGCGCGCTTCCTGCAGCTGGCTGGCGAGCTGGCCGCCGCCGTTTTCACGGTGGCGCGACAGGATGTCGGCATAGACGCGGTTGACGCGCAGCTTGGGCATGGCGTCGGCGTTGAGGCTGGCGATCCACATGCCCTTGACCTTACGAACGTACACGTCGGGAATGACGTAGTGCGTTTCGTCGACGCCAAAGACAGCGCCGGGTCGCGGATTGAGTGAAAGAATGAGGGCGCGCGCGGCACGCAGGGTCGGGTCGTCGATGCCGAGCATCTTTTTCAGCTTGCCGACATCGCGCGCAGCCAGCAGGTCCAGATAATGTGCGGTCAACCGCATGGCCGCGTCGCTCGCCGGCGTGTCGGGCGGCAGGGCGCGCAGCTGCAGGGTCAGGCATTCCGCCAGGTTGCGCGCACCGACCCCGGTCGGGTCCATGTTCTGCAGGTGCTTGAGCGCGGTTTCCACCTCTTCGGGCTCGAGCTCTTCGAGTTCGTCCTGCAGGCTGGCGGTGATGTCCGCCAGCGGCTGGGTGAGGAAACCGGAATCGTCCAGGTCGTCGATCAGCGCGGCAACCAGGGTGCGGTCGCGCAGGGTGAGCGGGCTGACGATCAGCTGGTTCAGCAGGTGTTCGCGCAGCGTGGCGCCCGATACCGAGCCCTGCGCATAGTCGTTGTCCTCGTCGTCGCCGCTGCCCGTGCTGTAGTCGTTCCAGTCGGCATCGTCCAGCGCGGTGGCCGGCTCGGACTCGGCTTTCTCGGGCTGCGGCGTGTCGGTGCTCTGCGCTTCGGCCTCGGCCGTGTGGGCGGGCACGTCGGCCGGCGCATAGCTGGCTTCGTCCTCGTCCTCGCGCTCCAGCAGCGGGTTGTCCTGCAGCATCTGCTCCAGTTCCTGGTTCAGCTCGAGCGTCGACAACTGCAACAGCCGGATCGACTGCTGCAGCTGAGGCGTCAGGGTAAGGTGTTGACCGAGCTTGAGTTGGAGGCTGTGTTTCATGAAACTTGACTACGGCAAAAAGCGTGCCGGCTTGAGGCCAGTTTAACGCGATTCGCGGGCGAGGGGGATTCTTACAGACGGAAATTCTCGCCCAGATAGACTTTGCGCGCGTTATCGTCCTGGATGATGAGGTCCGGCGTGCCGGCGATCAGCACGCGGCCCTCATTGATGATGTAGGCGCGGTCGCAGATGCCCAGGGTTTCGCGCACGTTGTGGTCGGTGATGAGTACGCCGATGTCGCGTTCGATCAGGAAATGCACCAGTTTCTGGATGTCGAGCACCGCAATCGGATCGACCCCGGCGAAGGGCTCGTCGAGCAGGATGAAGCGCGGGTTGATCGCCAGCGCGCGGGCGATTTCCACGCGGCGCCGCTCGCCGCCGGACAGACTGATGGCGGCCGCATCGCGCAGGTGGGCGATATGCAGGTCCTCGAGCAGGTTGTCGAGATGCACCTCGCGCTCCTCCTCGTCGTAAGGCTTGAGTTCGAGAATCGCGCGGATGTTTTCCTCCACCGTCATCTTGCGGAAGATCGACGGCTCCTGCGGCAGATAGGACAGGCCAAGGCGCGCGCTCTGATGGATCGCCATGTGGGTGAGTTCGTGCGTATCCATCCGAACGCTGCCGCCGTCTGCGGCGACCAAACCCACCACCATGTAGAAGCAGGTGGTCTTGCCGGCGCCGTTGGGACC
>DONB01000139.1 GCA_003510325.1 Thiobacillus sp.
CCCTGGTGGTGCGCCATGAAGGTCCGCACGATGGCGTGCGGCTTGCCGCGCGGCACGCGTGTGGGCGTGTAGTCGATCGCCTCGTAGAACCCATAGACGCCGAGAAATCCCTGATCAGCCAGCGTCTGCAGGTTGCGGCATGCTTCCCGCGGCATCACCGTCAGTGCCAGTGCGCTCGCGTAGGGCGCGATGACCAGGTCGTCTCCCAGCCCGCGTTTGAAGCCGAGGCCCGGCACGCCGAAGGCACGGTATTGATAGACCTGATTGATGTCGGTGGCGTTGTAGCAGGATTCGGAAATCCCCCAGGGCACCGCGCGTTGCCGACCGTATTCGATCTGGCGAGATACCGCCGCCTTGCAGGTCTGCTCCAGCAGGGTGTTCGGGTAGCTCGGCATGATCAGCTGCGGCATCAGGTACTCGAACATCGAGCCGCTCCACGAAATCAGGCTGACGTCTCCGCCGTGACTGGTCAGCAGGCGGCCGAGCGCGAACCAGTGCTTCTGCGGCACCTGTCCCTGCGCGATGAGCAGGAAACTGGCCAAGCGCGCTTCCGATGCCAGGAGGTCGTAGCAGGACGGATCGCGGCGCCGTTCGCCGACGTCGTAGCCGATGGTCAGCAAGCCGCACGATGCATCGTAGAGAAACTCGAAATCCATCAGCGCCAGTGCGCGGCAGCGATTCATCAGGTCATCGATGAGGTCGAGTTGCGCCACAGCGCCCGCGCCGGCTGTACCCGTGCCGGCCAGTTCCATCCGGGTCGGCAGGGCGCTGCCCTGCCACGGCTCGGGCACCAGTAATCCAAGCTCGTCGCGAAGGGCGCGCGATTGCTGGTCGAATGCCTGCGCCCAGTAAACCAGTTCGCCATCGATATCGACATCCGCCGGCAGCCATGTCACCAGTTCTCCACCGATGCGGTGAATCTCGTTCAGCGCGCTNNCAGCCGGCGTTTGCGGCGAGCCTGCCAGCTTGAGTGCGCGGAGAGCGTCCTGCAGGAGGCGGATCTTTTTTTCGAGCTCGGGGGCGGGCGAAGCGGGAAGCTGGTCGGCCAGAACTTGCAGGGTGTCCTGCAGTCCTTGCAGCGCGTTGGCTGACAACACCGGCTGATGCTTCAGCTCGGCCAGGCCCGCCTGCAGGGTGAGTAGGCTGCCGGCCAGGTTGCCGCTGTCCACCGACGAGACGTATCGCGGGTGGAGCGGCTGCAGCGTGCGGGTGTCGTACCAGTTGTAAAGATGGCCGCGGTAGCGTTCCAGCTTTTCCATCGAGGCCAGGGTATTGCCGATGCGCTGCAGGCATTCCCCGACCGTGAGATACCCGAAATCGACCGCCGCCAGGTCGGCCAGCAGCGACATGCCGATGTTGGTGGGCGAGGTGCGCGAGGCGATGGCCGGCGCCGGATAGGCCTGGAAGTTGTCGGGGGGCAGCCAGTTGTCGTCCGGGCCGACGAAATCCGCGAAGTAGCGCCAGGTGCGGCGGGCCGCTGTCCGCAGGAAGATCTCCTGGTCGACGCTCAGGCCCGGAACGGGTGCGGCCAGCGGCCGGCTGATCCACCAGCCGACGACGGGCGACCCCAGCCACAGCAACAGGATGGGTGCAGCGGCGAGCCATGCCACCGGAAGGCTTCCTGTCATGGCGAGCGCCACGGCCAGCACTACCGCGAGAGCCGGTGCGATCCACATCTCCCGGAAAAAGTCGGCCAGCGACCGGCGTGCATTGCGGCGTGCGTAGGCGGGCAGGTGCCACAGCAGCAGGCCGCGTCGCGTGAACAGCATGCGAACGCCCGAGCGCAGGATCGCGCCCAGACAGATCAGGGCATCGTAGGGCAGGAAGACAAGCGTCAGCAGGGCGAGCATGAGCGGGCGCCCCGCAGATTTGCCTGTCAGGTTCAGGTGCACCAGCCAGTCGCGCTCCTCCGGCTTGCGGATGAGCTCGATTGCGGTGGACAGCAAGGTGGGCAGGAAGACCACCGCCACGACCAGCAGGCTCCACACCCACACGGGTGCCGGGCCCAGCAGCCATCCCCCGGCCAGCAGGACAAGCAGTGCCGGCGCCACCAGGCTGCGCCGCAGATTGTCGAACAGCTTCCACCACGACAGTGCCGAGAGCGGGTTCGCCTGCCGCTTCGCTTTAGCGCCATTCGAAGGTCCCGGCACGCGTGGCAGCAGCCAGCCGGCCAACTGCCAGTCGCCGCGTATCCAGCGGTGGCGTCGGCTGGCCTCGATGGCGATGCTTGCCGGATGCTCCTCGATGAGCTCCACATCCGTCACCAGGGCCGAGCGCGCATAGCCGCTTTCCAGCAGGTCGTGGCTGAGGATGAGGTTTTCCGGAAAGCGTCCGTCGACGGCCTGGCGAAATGCATCGACGTCGTAGATGCCCTTGCCGATGAACGAGCCTTCCCCGAACACGTCCTGGTAGACATCCGATACCTCGCGCGTGTAGGGGTCGAGGCCCGAGTCGCCCGCGAACAGGCGGGTAAAGCGCGACTGGCCGGCACTGGTCAGACTGATCGAGGCGCGCGGTTGCAGGATCGCGTAGCCTTCGACGATGCGGCCTTTGGCGGCATCGTAGACCGGCCGGTTGAGCGGGTGGGCGAGGTTGCCGACCAGGGTGCGGGCCGCGTCGCGCGGCAGCTGGGTATCGGTATCCAGGGTGATGACGTACTGGATCGAAGCGAGGAGGGACGGATCGCCGACGATGTCCGAGAAGGCCGTCTGCGCCCCGCC
>DONB01000213.1 GCA_003510325.1 Thiobacillus sp.
CGGCGCAGACGCTGGCGAGCAGGCCGTCCAGCACGCCGAGCGCGATGAACTCGCTCCACAATCCCTTCGCCAGATAGGCGCGCTGCGCGCCCAGCGTGCGCAACAGCACGGCTTCCTGCTGGCGCGCGTCGAGGCTGGCCAGAAGCGTGGCGACGACCACCGCCATGCCGGCGGCAAGCAGGAATCCCAGCAGCAACTGGATCGCGCCGATGATCTGCGCGAACACCGCCTCGATGTTGGCGATCAGCTTGTCGAGGGCGAGGATGGTGATGCCGGGGAAGGTCTTGACGAAGCCGGGCAGCATGCCGGCAGCGTCCGGCGGCACGTAGACGCTGGCGATCGAACTGGCGGGCAGGGTGTCGAGCGGGCCGGGGGCGAAGATGACGAAGAAGTTGGGCTGCATCGATTCCCATTTTNNTGCGGATGCTGCTGATGCGCGCAGCGATTTTCTGGTCGCCGGACTCGAAACCGAGCGTGTCGCCGAGGGCGAGGTTCAGCCGCTCGGCCATGCCGGATTCGCCCGAGATTTCGGCGACGCGCCGCTCGCCATGCCAGGTTCCGGCCAGCAGGACGTTGTTGGCGGGCAGGGTGGCGGTCCAGGTGAGGTTGAGCTCGCGCCGCAGGGTGTTGGTGTCGCGCGCTTCCGGCGGCAGCGTGTCGGCGATGGGCGTGCCGTTCTTGCTGACCAGGCGGCCGCGCACCATGGGATAGAGCTCGGATGCTTCGAGGCGGTGCTCGGCCAGGTAGGCAGCCACGGCGTCCTGCTGGTGCGGCGCGATGTTCACCAGGAAATAGTTCGGCGCGTTTTCCGGCAGCTGCTGGCGCCAGCCGTCGACGAGGTCGCTGCGCACCAGCGCCAGCAGGGCCACCAGGAACAGCGCCAGGGTGAAGGCGCCGAGCTGCAGCATGCTGTCGAAGCGGTGGCGCAGCATCTGCGCGAGACCGAATCGCAGCGGACCGTAGCTGATTTTCTGCACGCCGCGTCCAGCCACCAGCGCCAGCCGCGCCAGCAACACCAGCACGGCGACCAGCGCCGCGAGCGCGCCGACGAAGCCGGCAACCAGCCTGGCGTCGCCCGCGTACCAGGCGATCAGGATCATCAGCGCCGAGCCACTGACGGTGGCGCTGATCCAGGCCGCGGCGGGCAGCGGCGGCAGGTCGCGTCGCAGCACTCTCAACGGCGGCACCCGGATCAGGCGCATCAGCGCGGGCAGGCTGGCACCCGCCAGTGCCAGCAGACCGCTGGCCACGGCGACCCCGATTGGCGCAAGTCCGAGCGAGGGCAGGCGGGTGACGGCATCCGGCAGGATCAGCCCGGCCAGCGCCTGCTGCATCAGAGCGCCGATCGCCACGCCGGCGAGGCTGCCCAACAGCCCCAGCGTGAGCAGCTGCACGGCATAGAGCACACGCAGCTGCGCGGTGGTGGCGCCCATGCAGCGCAGCAGCGCGGCCTGGTCGTAATGGCGCAATGCGTGGCGGTGCGCGGCGATGGCGATGGCGGCCACCGACAGCAACAGGCTGATCAGTGCAGTGAGCTGCAGGTAGCGGTCGGCGTTGGCAAATGCCCCGCGCAGGGTTTCGACGCCATCGCGCGAGCCGATCAGGCGCTGGGTGGTTTCCAGGGTCGGCTTCAGTGCGGCACTGAAATTGGAGAGCGGCTCAGGTTCGCCGGCGAACTGGTAGAGGTAGGTGAGCCGGCTGCCGGGCTGCAGCACGCGAGTGGCTTCGATTTCGTCGGCGCGCAGGAACACGCGCGGGGCGAAGCCGAACACGCCGCCGAGCTGGCCGGGTTCCTCGACCACCACGCCGGCGATGCGGAACGTGGCCTCGCCGATCTGCACCGCATCGCCGACCTCGGCGTTCAACAGCGTCAGCAGTTCCTGGTCGACGTAGACCGTGCCGGGCGGCGGTTGCGCCGGGCGCGGCGTGCCGGTCTCGAAGGGGCGGTCGGCGATGCGCACCTCGCCGCGCAGCGGATAGGCGGCGTCGACCGCGCGCAGGGTTGCCAGCTGGAACGCGTCGCCGCGGCTGACCATGCTGGCGAACTCGAGCGCGCTGCTGGTCTTGAGCGTATGAATCGGCCAGGCGTCGATCGGCCGTGGGCTGGTGACGAGCAGGTCGGCGCCGAGGAAGCCCGCGCCCTGTTCGCTCATCGCGCGCTTGATGCGGTCGCCGAGAAAGCCGGTGGTGGAGACGCTGCCGACGCCGATGATCAGCGCCAGCAGCAGCACGCGCCATTCGCCGCTGGCGCGTTCGCGCCGCAGCAGCCAGAGTCCGAGCCTGGCGAAGCTCATGCGAGGGCCGTCTCGTGCACGCGGCCGGCAACCAGATGCAGCCGGTGCTGGCAGCGCGAGGCGAGCGCATCGTCGTGGGTGACAAGGATCAGTGTGGTGTGCGCCGAGGTGTTGAGCTCGAACAGCAGGTCGATGATGCGCGCGCCGGTGTCGGCGTCGAGGTTGCCGGTGGGCTCGTCGGCGAACACGATTTCCGGGTCGGTGGCGAAGGCGCGCGCGATGGCGACGCGCTGCTGCTCGCCGCCGGAGAGCTGGCGCGGCGTGTGGCCGGCGCGGGCGGAAAGTCCAACGCGGTCGAGCCAGTGGGTGGCGCGTTCGCGCGCGTCGGCGCGGCCGGCCAGTTCGAGCGGCAGCAGGATGTTTTCGAGTGCGGTGAGCGCAGGCAGCAGCTGGAACGACTGGAACACGAAGCCGATGCGGCCGGCGCGCAGCCGCGCGCGGGCGTCCTCGTCCAGATTGCCGAGGCGCTGGCCGAGCAGCATGATCTCGCCTGCCGACGGCTGGTCGAGCCCGGCCAGCAGGCCGAGCAGGGTGGACTTGCCGGAACCCGAGGCGCCGGTGATGGCCAGCGTTTCGCCCGCCTGGACGGCAAGCTCGACTTCGCTCAGGATGGCGAGCAGACCGTCGGCAGTCGGCACCTGCTGGGACAGGGCGCGGGCGGCGACCACGGCGTTGGGGAACTGGGCACTGTCAGGAGGCGTCATTGGGTTGGGATCAGATGAAGGTCAATGAATGAATTATCGCTTGTGGTTGCTGTGGTTGCTGTGGCTGCCGGGCTGGGCACTGGCCAGTTCGTGCTCTGTGTTGATTGTCGGCGACAGCTTGAGTTCCGGATATGGCCTCGCACCGGGCCAGGGTTGGGTCGAGTTGCTCGACGCGCGTTTGAAGAAAACCGCACCGCAGTGGCGCGCGATCAACGCCAGCATCACCGGCGATACCACGCAGAACGGCCTTCTGCGCCTGCAGTCGGCGCTGGATCGGCACCGGCCGCACGGCGTGCTGCTCGAGCTCGGCGGCAACGATGCCCTGCG
>DONB01000011.1 GCA_003510325.1 Thiobacillus sp.
GTTATGAGCCCGACGAGCTGCCAGACTGCTCCACCCCGCGCCTGTCGCAATGAACCGCGTCAATCGAGAAGCGGAACTATAGCAAAGCGTTCCGTAGCGCGTCAACACTTACCCGGCATCTCGAACAGACCGCTGCGTCACGAAAGCAATATGTCCAATGTTTTCAGTCGACTGCGGCGATCGGGTACATTCGACGCAAGCGGCGTTCTTCGCGGGCGACGCGGAAAGCGCCGGCGGTTCTGCACATTTTTTGTGCAGACAGCGCGGCGGCAAACTGGCTACCATTCAGCGTCGTCATCGAATGAAAGTCCGCCGTGCGCATCACCGATTTCTCCCTTTCGCGCCTGCCCCGCATCGAGTTCGGCCCGGGCGCGCTCGCCAGACTACCGGCCATCGCCCGCAGCTACGGCACGCATGCCTTGCTGGTAACCGGCGCGGGCTCCTTGAAAGCGTCGCCCTTCTGGCCCGCCGTGACCAGCGGACTGAAGGCACAGGGCATGTCGTGGCTGCACCTCGCGATTCCGGGCGAGCCGTCGCCGCAGATGATCGACGAGGCCGTTCGCGCCTTGCGCACCGAAGCCGTCGACGTGGTGATCGGCATCGGCGGCGGCAGCGCGCTGGATGCCGCGAAGGCGATCGCCGGCCTGCTGAAGCCCGGCAATTCGGTGATGGATCATCTGGAGGGCGTGGGCCCGGAACTGCCCTATGCCGGCCCGGCGACGCCGTTCGTTGCGGTGCCGACCACCGCAGGCACCGGCTCGGAGGCGACCAAGAATGCGGTATTGAGCGTGCAGGGCGCGGACGGCTTCAAGAAATCCTTCCGCGACGAGAAACTGGTGGCCGCAATCGCGCTGGTCGATCCGGATCTGCTGGCCACCTGCCCGCCTGCGGTGATTGCGGCCAACGGCATGGATGCGCTCACCCAGCTGCTGGAATCCTATGTCTCCAGCCGTGCCGCGCCGCTCACCGATTCGCTCGCCTGGGGCGGCATGAAGGCGGCACGCGACGGCCTGCTGGCTTTATATGCGGACGCGGGCGACGCGGCAGCGCGCGAACGCATGGCGTATGCGGCGCTGGTATCGGGGATCACGCTGGCGCAGGTCGGGCTCGGTTCGGTGCACGGGCTGGCCGCCCCGCTGGGAGCGTTCTTCCCGATTCCTCACGGCGTCGCGTGCGGCACGCTGGTGGCGACCGCCACGCGCATCAATATCGAAACGCTCCGCATGCGTGCACCGTCGCATCCCGCGCTGGAAAAATACGCGCAGGTGGGTCGCCTGCTCAGCCACCAGGGGCAGCTGGACCAGACGGCCTCGCACGCTGTCCTGATCGACACGCTGGACGCCTGGACGCGCGACCTCGGGCTGCCGACGCTGGCGCATTACGGCGTCACGCCGGTCGACATTCCGCGCATCGTCGCCCACAGCCGCGGCAGCAGCATGAAGACCAACCCGATCCGGCTCGAGGACGACGAAATCGCGGCCATCCTCACTGCCCGCCTTTGACGGCGGCATGCTCAAGTTAGCCGCCCGCCATCCGCTATTTCCGCAACCCAATCACCTGGAGCGCCCCATGTCCGGCCTGCTGGTTTTCTTCATCGTCCTCGCCCTGATCGGCGTCTTCGTCATCTTCATCTACAACCAGCTGGTGACGCTGAAGCACAACGTCGGCAAATCCTGGTCCAACATCGACGTCCTGCTCAAGCAGCGCCACGACGAGCTGCCCAAGCTGGTCGAGACCTGCAAGCAATACATGCAGTTCGAGCAGGAGACGCTGGAAAAAGTGATGCAGGCGCGCAGCCAGGTGGCGAGCGCACGCGCCTCGCACGACATCCCCGCCCTGGGCCAGGCCGAAGGCGCGCTGCGGCTGGGGCTGGGCAATCTGTTCGCGGTCGCCGAAGCCTATCCCGAGCTGAAGACCAACGAGACCTTCCAGTACCTGCAGGCGCGCATCACCGGGCTGGAAAACGCCATCGCCGACCGCCGCGAGTTCTACAACGACACGGTCAACGTCAACAACGTGCGCGTCGAGCAATTCCCCGACACCGTCATCGCACGCCTGTTCGGCTTCCGCCAGTTTCCGCTGCTGCGCTTCGCCGCCGAGGAAAAGAAGGACGTCGACCTGAAACAGCTCTTCAATAGCTGATGCTGCGCAGGCACTGGGGGGGCGAATGGCGGCATGACTACGCCAACCTCGCGCTGAGCGGCGGCAACCTCCTCATCCTGCTGCTGGGCCTCAAGTTGCAGTCGCGCATCGGCTGGCAGCTCAGTTTCGCGCTGGTCGGACTGACCAGCTTCTGGGCGTGGTTCGCCAATCTCAAGCGTTACCGCACCGTGGCCGACACGCCGACCTCGCGCATCGCATCGGCGCCGCAGGGCTACATCGAAATCACGGGGCGCGGACAGCAGCCGCCCGGCGCCAGCCTGGTCAGCCCGCTCAGCGGCCTGCCCTGCCTGTGGTACCGCTATCGCATCGAGCGCAGAAACGGCGACCGCTGGGAATACGTCGAATCCGGCATCTCGCACGACACCTTCGGCGTCAGCGACGGCAGCGGCCAGCTGCTGGTCGACCCCGACGGCGCGGAAATCATCACGTCGCGCAAGCAGGTTTCCAATACGGACGGCTACCGCAGGACCGAGTGGACGCTGATCGAAGGCGAGACGCTTTACGTCATCGGCGAGCACGTCACCCTCGGCGGCCCGAATGCCGTGCTCGACAAGAAGGCCGACCTCGCCACCCTGCTGGCCGAATGGAAGCGCGACAAGACCGCCCTGCTGGCACGCTTCGACGCCGACCGCGACGGCGAAATCAGCCTGGCCGAATGGGAGCGTGCGCGCCAGGCCGCGTCCGACGAAGTCGACCGCACCCATCTCGACATCCGCCTGAAGGACGGCATCCACCTGCTGCGCAAGCCCGCGCACGGCCAGCCCTTCCTGATCGCCAATCGCGAAGTCACCGCGCTGGTGCGGCATTTCCGCCTGTGGAGCTGGGCGCATCTGGTGCTGATCCTGGTTGCGCTGGCGGGGCTGGTTTTCCTCGGCCGCGGCGCCTGAGCCGCGCTTGCCCTGCCCCGCCCCGCGCCCTATAGTGAAAGCCATGGAGGACGCGCAATGAAACACCTCATACCCGAAACACCGCCCGACTACGACCACACCCGCATCATCGAGCGCCCCGATGGCTGTTACTGGATCGATGCCGAAACCGGCGAGGAGTACGGTCCTTTCGCCAGTCTGCTGGAAGCCGTGCAGGACATGGAATACAACGCCGACAGCGACTTCGAGCCCGGCGAAACCGTGGAAGAAGCCGAGGACGAAATTGGAATCTCCGACTGGATCGATCCCGACACCGGCGATCCCGGCGAAGGCTCCCACCGTCCGATCGAATGAGCCCTGCCCCTGCCGACCCGCAATTATCCTGAATCGCGCGCAGCGGTTTCAGCCGCGCGCGCGTCGCGCTCGAACCAGTTGTCCCGGTACGGATGACCGCCGCGCAGCCAGACCCACAGGCCGGCCAGCGGATACAGCACCAGCATCAGCAATCCCCAGCGCTCGAACTGCCTGACGTGCGCACGCTCGTGCGCGCGGGTGGCCGTCAGCGCATCGAGCGACACGCCCAGCACCACATGCCCCAGCGTGATCGCCGCCACCGCGCCGCTGAAGGGAAATCCCAGCCGCAGCACCCGCGCCGGCCAGCCGCCGGCGGACTCCAGCACGCCGTCGACCCGCCGCACCACCCCGCCGCTGCTGCGCGCAAGCAGCGCGATGAGCATGCCCAGCAGCGTCACCGGCAGCGGCCACNNCCAGTTCCAGCTGCGCCGCGCTGCCGGCGGCATAGACGTCGAAGCGGTGCAGGTCCGGATAGTCCAGCACGATGCTTTTCAGCATGGCGTCCAGATCGTCGGCCTGCGCGTGCGGCACGTAATTGAAATTGTCCAGCGCATCGGTCCAGGCGCGGCAGAGATTGTCCTGGTAATGCCCGGCCTCGTCGGCCAGCCAGTGCAGATCCATCGACTCGGCGATCTCCAGCGACATGGCGTGCTGGATCAGGCTCTTGATCGGCGCGAAGCCGGCGCCGAACGCGAGGAAGATCACCGGCCGCGGCGAATCCTCGTCCAGCACGAATTCGCCGAACGGACCTTCCACCTCGATCGTGTCGTTGGCTTTCAGCTGGCTGAACAGCGCTTCGGCGAAGGCATCGCCGGCGCGTCGCGGAATCTGCACCTCGATGTGGCGGTCCTCGCACGGGCAGCTGGCAATCGCGTACTGCCCGCTTGCCCCGTCGGCCGACAGCCGGACGCTTTGCCCGCCGAGAAAACGCAGGCGCTGGCTGCGCGGCGCCAGGATGTGCAGCGCCGCCATCTGCGGATTAAACACCTCGACCGATTTCACCCGGGCGGTGAGCTGCTGCACCGGAATGTCGCGCGCCTCGGCCACGTTGGCCTCGATCACCACGTCGTTCACCGGCGCATAGGCGCACAGCAGGATCGTCCCGGCATCCTTCTCGGCCTGCTTCAGCACATAGTCGTGCGCATGGACCTTCTTCCCCTCGCCCGACACCACGCGCGCCTTGCACTCGCCGCAATTGCCGTTGCTGCAGCCGTAATTGAGCGACACGCCGTTGCGCAGCGCCGCTTCCAGCAGGGTATCGTTGCCTTCCACGAAAAACTCGTGGCCGCTCGGCTGGATGGTGACGTGGGCTGACATGATTTTCAGTATCCTTTCCTGCGCGAGCACCGCCTGGGCCTGCACCGCGTCCGGCGGCGTTTCCGCCAGGTTGCGCAACAGAAACGCGCGCACCGCATGCAGCGCATGGTAGGTATCGGCGCTCGCATTTTCCTCGAGTTCTTCGATCTTTTCGTCCAGCCAGGTCATCACATTCCCGTAGTGAAGCAGCAGGGCCCGGGCCGCCGCGTACTCGTCGCCCAGCTCGTTCAGCCGCGCCACCAGCACATCCTTGTCCGGCAGCGCGCGCTCCAGCACCCGCTTGGCGAACGCCCGGTCCTTGATTTCGGTGACCCGGCGAAACTCCGCGTCGTCATCCCATTTCACCTCGGGAAACGCGCGCAGCAACTCGTCGAGCTCGACCATGCCGTCGAACGTCGCCAGCGACCCGTCGCGGATCATTTCCTGCAGCGCGTGACGCGGCTGTCCGACCAGCTTGGCCACGCGGGAGAGCGGAAGGAGATGGCTCATGCCGGCATGGTACCCCGGTCGCCCCGCGGACAGAATCGGCAATTCACCAGATTCTGAATCCCTGCTTGAACCCCTGCTTGAATCAGGGATTCAAGCAGGGCCGCGCGTCTGCCCATACAATCGCGCCATGCCTGCCATCACCATCCGCCCCTGCCCCGCCGACGCCCGCACCGCCCTCGAGCAGGCCGGCCTTGCGCCCGCCTGGGCCCGGCTGTATGCCGCACGCGGCGTCACCCATCCCGACCAGGTCGCGCACCGCCTGCCGCAGCTGCTGCCGCCCGCCGGCCTGCTGCACGTCGAGCGCGCCGCCGCCCTGCTGGCCGACGCCATCGCGGCAAACCAGCGCCTGCTGATCATCGCCGACTACGACGCCGACGGCGCCACCGCCTGCGCGGNNAGCCTGCGCATGCTCGGCGCGCAGGTCGATTTCATCGTGCCCAACCGGCTCGAACACGGCTACGGCCTCACCCCCGACATCGTCAAGCTCGCCGCCGCGCGCCAGCCCGACCTGCTGGTCACCGTCGACAACGGCATCGCCGCAGTGGAAGGCGTGGCGGCGGCCAACGCGCTCGGCATCCCGGTGCTGGTCACCGACCACCACCT
>DONB01000185.1 GCA_003510325.1 Thiobacillus sp.
TCGAGTCCCGTCCACTCCGCCAACACCAAAAAAGGCGAACGCGAGTTCGCCTTTTTTCATTTCGGTTTCAGCGAACCTGGATTGACCATTTTTCATCGCGCAAGCGAGACGCGGGGCGCAAAGTGCGCGAAAATCGCCGCTGACGCTATTTACTGGAGTAGAAGACCGTGCTGGAAGCAATCCGCAAGCATGCAAAGGGCTGGCTGGCCAAAGTCATCCTCGGCCTGATCGCAATCACCTTCGCCCTGTTCGGCGTGGATTCCTACATGTCGGGTGACCGCAGTGGCGGAAACATTGCCGAAGTGGGCGATGCAGGCATTTCGCGCGAGGAACTGACGCGGGAAATCCAGGCGCAGAGCGACCGCATGCGTGAAGCGCTCGGTCCTGCATTTGATTCCTCCGTCACTGAAACCGCCGCTTTCCGCAAGCAGGTGCTCGACAGCCTGATTGAGCGCAAGGCGCTTCTGCTGGAAGCGCAGAAGCTCCGGTTCCTGGCGCCCGATGCCTATATTGCGTCGGTGCTGGCGCAGATCCCGGCCTTTCAGCAGGATGGCACGTTCTCGCAGCAGCGCTACGAAGCGGTGCTGCGCCAGAACAACCGCACGCCCGCCCAGTTTGAGAACGAATTGCGCCAGTCCTTCATGCTGGAGGCGATTGCCAGCCCGGTTTCAGTTGCGGCGTTCCCCTCCAGGACATCGTTGACGCAGATTGCCGGTCTGGTGGCGCAGCAGCGCGAGATTGCGTGGACCGACATACCGGCTTCCGCGGNNCCCGCCGATATCGAGCGCGAGTATGCCGCCAGCAAGCAGGAATTCACCGAGCCCGAGCAGGTGCGCGTCGAATATCTGGTGCTGGATATTTCCGCGGTGGCGGCAGGGCTGACCGTGAGCGATCAGGCGGTGGCGGACTACTATGCTGCCAATGCCGCCCAGTTCGGCCAGCCCGAGCAGCGCAGCGCGAGCCATATCCTGATTGCCGCGGACAAGAGCGCAGATGCGGCCACGCGCGCCCAGGCGAAGGCGAAGGCAAGCGAGTTGTTCCAGGCGTTGCAGAAAAACCCGGGACGCTTCGCCGAACTGGCGCGTACCGAATCGCAGGATCCCGGTTCGGCCGCACAGGATGGCAGTCTGGGCAGCTTTGGCCGCGGCATGATGGTCAAGCCGTTCGAGGATGCGGTGTTCAGCATGAAGCCGAATGAAATTCGCGGGCCGGTGGAGAGCGATTTCGGCTATCACATCATTCGGCTGGATGGCGTCCAGGCAGCGCAGACCGCGCCGCTGTCCACCGTCCGCGCTGCGGTGATCGAGGAATTGCGCAAGCAGCAGGCACAGAAGGTTTTTGCCGATCTGGCCGACAACTTCAGCAACCTGGTGTACGAAAACGCAGACAGCCTGCAGCCTGCGGCTGCGGCCGCCAGGCTGAGCATCCAGCAGAGCGGCTGGATGGCGGCCAACACTGCGCCGGCCCCTTTCAATCATGTCGGCCTGTCGACTGCCTTGTTCAGTCCGGAGTCGATCAAGTCGAAGCAGAATACCGAGGCGATCGAGGTGCAGCCGGGCACGCTGGTGGCCGCGCGGGTGATCGAGCACAAACCGGCACGGCTACGCCCGCTGGCCGAAGTGTCGGCGGCGATCGAGGCCCGGCTGCGCGCCGCCCAGACCGAAAAGCTGCTGGCGGACAAGGGCCAGGCCACGATCCGTGCACTGGCCAAGGGCGAGGAAGCGGGCGTGACGTGGTCGGCCTTTCAGGTGGTCGGCCGCCAGCCCTCGGCTGCGCTGGATGCCGCAGGCGTCAAGGCTGTGTTCCGGGCCGGCACCGAGACGCTGCCCGCCTACACCGGTTTTGCCCGTCCCGACGGCTCTTATCGCATCGTGCGGGTGAGCCGTGTTCTGGAGGCGGCCGAGTTGGACCCGATGCTGCTGGCGTCGATCGAATCCGGCGTCACGCAGGCACAGCAGCGTGCCGACATGCAGGCGATGATTGCGCTGATCAAAGCCGGCCAGAAAGTGAAAATCCAGCCCAACGCGATCGAAGGCAGATAAGCCCGGTGACTTGCCGCCCAACAAAAAACGCGCCTTCACGGCGCGTTTTTTGTTGGAGCAAGATCGCTCAGGATTCAGCGCCGGCGGTGGAGTTGAAACCGGCGTCGACGTAGGTGATCTCGCCAGTGATGCCGGAGGCCAGATCGGACAGCATGAAAGCAGCGGCATTGCCGACTTCCTCGATGGTCACGTTGCGGCGCAGCGGCGCGTTCTTGGCGACGATGTCGAGTTTCTCGCCGAAGTTGGCGATGCCGCTGGCCGCCAGCGTCTTGATCGGACCGGCCGAGATCGCGTTGACGCGAATGCCCTTGGGGCCGAGGCTTTGCGCCATGTAGTACACGCCGGATTCGAGGCTGGCCTTGGCCAGACCCATGACGTTGTAGTTGGGTACGGAACGGATGGCGCCCAGGTAGGACAGCGTCAGCAGCGCAGCCTTGCGGCCTTCCATCAGCGGCAGCGCGGCCTTGGCCAGCGCGGCAAAGCTGTAGGAGCTGATGTCGTGCGCGATGCGGAAGTTTTCGCGGGTCACCGCGGAAAGATAATCGCCGGCCAGCGCCTCCTTCGGCGCGAATGCGATCGAGTGCACCAGTCCATCCAGGCCATCCCAGTGTTTGCCGAGTTCGGCGAACAGGGCTTCGATCTGCTCGTCGCTGCCGACGTCGCACGGAAACACCAGGCTTGAACCGAATTCGTTCGCGAATTCGGTGACGCGATCCTTGATCCGTTCACCCTGGTAGGTGAAGGCCAGTTCGGCGCCCTCGCGCTTGCATGCGGCGGCAATGCCGTAGGCGATAGAGCGGTTGGAGATGACGCCGGTGATCAGCAAGCGTTTTCCTGCAAGAAATCCCATGATGGTCTCGAAGAGTTGCGATGCCCGCGATTATAACGGCTGACGTTGGATGCGGGCTTGGGTACACTTGCGGCATGACGCGCACGGGCATCCTTCTGCTGGGGCTGGGTTTGAGTTTGCTGGCGGGCTGCTCCGACAGTTGGAACAATCCCTATCCGGGCAGTCCGTCCGATGCCAGCGTGCTCTACAGCGCCTTTTCCGAGCGTCCCAAGCATCTCGATCCGGCGCGCTCCTACAGCGAAAACGAAGCTGAGTTCACCGGCCAGATCTATGAGCCGCCGTTGCAGTACCACTTCCTCAAGCGCCCTTACACGCTGGTCCCGCTGACCGCCGAGACGGTGCCCACGCCGCGGTATTTGGACGCGGTGGGCAATGTGCTGCCGGACGATGCGCCCGCTGCAGCGATAGCCGAAAGCGTGTACGACATCCGCATCCGCCCCGGCATCCGCTATCAGCCACATCCGGCATTTGCCCGAGATGCGGCCGGGCGGCACCGCTACCATGCGCTGGACGCCGCAGCGACGGCGGATAAAAGCCGCATTGGCGACTTCGAACATATGGGTACTCGCGAGCTGGTCGCGGCCGATTACGTGTACCAGATCAAGCGGCTGGCCAATCCGAAGCTCAGCTCACCGATCTTCGGCCTGATGAGCGAGCATATCGTCGGCCTGAAGGAATTGGGCGGCGCGCTGGAAAAAGCGGCCAGGGAGAACCCCGATGCGGTGCTGAAGCTCGATGACTTCGCGCTTGAGGACGCCGAGGTGGTGGACCGCCACACCTACCGCATCCGCATCAAGGGCAAATACCCGCAGTTCATCTACTGGCTGGCGATGCCGTTTTTTGCCCCGGTGCCCTGGGAAGCCGAGGTGTTCTATGCGCAGCCCGGCATGGCGGACCGGAACCTCACGCTCGACTGGCAGCCGGTCGGCACGGGGCCCTACTATCTGGCCGAGAACGATCCCAACCGCCGCATGGTGCTGAGGAAAAATCCGTATTTCCACGGCGAAACCTATCCCGTGGACGGCAACGACGAAGACCGCGCGGCGGGGCTGCTGGCGGATTCCGGCAAGCCGCTGCCGCTGGTGGACGAGGCGGTGTTCAGTCTGGAAAAGGAAACCATTCCCTACTGGAGCAAGTTCCTGCAGGGCTACTACGACAGCTCGGGCATCAGCTCCGACAGTTTCGACCAGGCGGTGCAGTTCTCGGCAGGCGGCGACCCGCAGCTGACCGACAGCATGCGCGAGCAGGACATCCACCTCATTACGGCGGTGGCGGCCTCGCTCTGGTATGTCGGCTTCAACATGCTCGATCCGGTGGTCGGCGGCCTCGGCGAGGATCGCCGCAAGCTGCGTCAGGCCTTGTCGATCGCATTCGACTACGACGAATTCATCTCGATTTTTCTCAACGGTACTGGCATTCCCGCGCAGGGACCGATTCCGCCCGGCCTGTTCGGCTATGTCGAGGGCGTGGCCGGGCTGAATCCCTATGTCTACGAAGCACGCAACGGCACGATCACGCGACGCCCGATCGAGGCTGCGAAAAAACTGCTGGCCGAGGCGGGCTACCCGAACGGCCGCAATGCGAGGACGGGCGAGCCGCTGGTGCTGTATTTCGACACCATGGCGAGCGGCCCCGACGCCAAGTCGCGGCTCGACTGGATGAAGAAGCAGCTCGACAAGCTCAACGTGCAGCTGGTGGTGCGCGGCACCGACTACAACCGGTTCCAGGACAAGATCCGCAAGGGCAACGCCCAGCTGTTCGAATGGGGCTGGAACGCCGACTATCCCGATCCGGAAAACTTTTTCTTCCTGCTGTACGGCCCGCACAAGAAGGTCGGCACCGGCGGCGAGAATGCGGCCAACTACGACAACCCGGAGTTCAACCGTCTGTTCGAGCGCATGAAGGACATGGACAACGGCCCCGCACGCCAGCAGGTAATCGACGCCATGCTGGAGATCGTGCGCCGCGATGCGCCGTGGATCTTCGCCTATTACCCCAAGTCTTTCGGCCTGCGCCACGGCTGGGTGCACAACGTGAAGCCCAACCTGATGGCGAACAACACGCTCAAGTACCGGCGCATCGATCCCGTCCTGCGCGAGACTCGGCGCGACGAATGGAACAAGCCGGTGTTGTGGCCGATTGTGCTGCTGCTTACAGCGCTGGTCGCCGTCATCGCGCCCGCGGTGATCGCATGGCGGCGGCATGAGAGGAAAACCGCCTGATGGCCGCCTACATCCTGCGCCGACTGCTGTACGCGATCCCGATCCTGATCGGGGTCAACCTGCTGACTTTCGCGCTGTTCTTCGTCGTCAATACGCCCGACGACATGGCACGGCTGCAGCTCGGCGCCAAGCACGTGACGCCGGAGGCGATCGAGCGCTGGAAGGTCGAGCACGGCTACGACAAGCCGCTGCTGCTGAATGCCAAGGCCGATGGAGCGGCG
This sequence comes from Thiobacillus sp., assembly GCA_003510325.1. GTDB lineage: Bacteria > Pseudomonadota > Gammaproteobacteria > Burkholderiales > Thiobacillaceae > Thiobacillus. Next base: position 5,336 of record DONB01000185.1, read on the forward strand.
CAGTTCACCGACACGATTTTCTTCAGGCACTCGGCGGCGATGTTCGCCTTCGAATTCGGCAAGGGCGACGACGGCCGCGATATCGGCAACGAAATCAGGACGCGCATGGGGCCGAGCCTGGCGATTGCGCTGCCGGTGCTGGTGATCGGACTGATGGTCAACATCACCTTTGCGCTGCTGATGGTGTTCTTCCGCGCCACCTACCTCGACCTGTGGGGCGTGGTTTTGTGTGTGGTGCTGATGTCGATCTCGGGCCTGTTCTACATCATTGCCGGACAATACTTCATCGCCAAGCTGTGGAACCTGCTGCCGATCTCGGGCTTCGCCGGCGGCATCGACGGCTTCCGCTTCATCCTGCTGCCGGTCCTGGTCAGCGTGGTGGCCGGCATCGGCAGCGG
>DONB01000291.1 GCA_003510325.1 Thiobacillus sp.
CACGCCGCTGATCATCTCCGGCCAGTCGGAGGAGAACACCGCGCTGTACCAGCAGGTCAATCTGGTGCCGCCGCGCCTGACACGGCAGAAGGACGAGGAATCGGAAGGCGACTACTCGGTCGACGAGAAGTCGCGCCAGGTGCTGCTGTCCGAAGCGGGGCATGAAAAGGTCGAGGAAATCCTCACCGAGATGGGCCTGCTGCAGCCCGGCGGCAGCCTGTACGACGCCTCCAACATCATGCTGATGCACCACGTCTACGCTGCGCTGCGCGCGCATGCGCTGTTCTTCAAGGACCAGCACTACGTGGTGCAGAACGACGAGGTCATCATCGTCGACGAATTCACCGGTCGTCTGATGAGCGGGCGCCGCTGGTCGGAAGGCCTGCACCAGGCGGTGGAGGCCAAGGAAGGCGTGGCGATCCAGAAGGAGAACCAGACGCTGGCGTCGATCACCTTCCAGAACTATTTCCGCATGTACCAGAAGCTGTCGGGCATGACCGGCACTGCGGATACCGAAGCCTTCGAATTCCAGAGCATCTACGGGCTGGAAACCGTGGTCATCCCGACCCACCGGCCGATGATCCGCAAGGACGAGCACGACCAGGTCTACCGTACCGCTGCCGAACGCGACCAAGCAGTGATCAACGACATCCGTGCGCGCAACGCCAACGGTCAGCCGGTGCTGGTCGGCACCACCTCGATCGAGGCGAACGAACACCTGTCGGCCGAGCTGACCAAGGCCGGTCTGCCGCACAACGTGCTGAACGCGAAGCAGCACGCGCGCGAAGCCGAGGTGATCGCGCAGGCGGGCATGCCGGGCGGCATCACCATCGCCACCAACATGGCGGGNNACACATCATCGGCACCGAACGCCACGAATCGCGCCGCGTCGACAATCAGTTGCGCGGCCGTTCCGGTCGCCAGGGCGACCCCGGCTCCAGCCGTTTCTTCCTGTCGCTGGAAGATCCGCTGCTGCGCATCTTTGCCTCCGACCGTGTCGCCGCGATCATGAACCGCCTGAAGATGCCCGAGGGCGAGGCGATCGAGCATCCTTGGGTGACGCGCGCGATCGAGAACGCGCAGCGCAAGGTCGAACAGCGCAACTTCGACATCCGCAAGCAGCTGCTCGAATACGACGACGTCTCCAACGACCAGCGCAAGGTCATCTACGAACAGCGCAACGAATTGCTGGCGAGCGCCGACATCGGCGAGACGATCCGCGCCATGCGCGACGACGTGCTGAACGAGGCGATCGACCTGCACATCGCACCGGGCAGCATGGACGAGCAGTGGGACGTGGCGGGCCTGGAGAAATCCCTGGCCGGGCAGTTCTCGCTCGACCTGCCGCTGCAGCAATGGCTGGACGAGGACAAAACCCTCAACGAGGAAGGCCTGCGCAAGCGGATCATGGAGGCCGCCGACGCGCTGTACAAGGAGAAGGAAGCCCAGGTCGGCGACGAGGGCCTGCGCCAGTTCGAGCGCGCGGTGATGCTGCAGAGCCTCGACAGCCATTGGCGCGAACATCTGTCGGCGCTCGATCACCTGCGCCAGGGCATCCATCTGCGCGGCTATGCGCAGAAGCAGCCCAAGCAGGAATACAAGCGCGAGGCGTTCGAGCTGTTCTCCGCCATGCTGACCGCGATCAAGGCCGAGGTCACGCAGATCACCACCACCGTGCAGGTGCGTGCGCCCGAGGATGTGCAGGCGGTCGAACCGCAGGAACCGTCGAATATCCAGTTCCAGCATACCGAGTACGATGAAGGACGCGATTTCGCCGAGGCCGGGTCTGGCGTCTCCGAAACGGCGGGCGAGGCCTATCCCAAGGTCGGCCGCAACGACCCCTGCCCGTGCGGGTCGGGCAGGAAGTACAAGCACTGCCACGGCAAATTGAGCTGAGGAGGAATCATGCCTTACTACGTTTTCCGCATGGGAATGTTCAAAGTACTGGAAAAACAGGGCGAGTGGGCGACCTTCAAGGAAGCCAAGGCGCACACCAACGAACTGCGCAAGACGCTCGACCCCAAGACCGGCGACAAGTACAAGATGATCTTCGCCGAGAACGAAATCGCTGCCCAGGAAACACTGACTGCCGAGCGCGAGCTGGAGAAGACCCTTTCCGGCGACGATTGGTAAAAGTTATCCATAAACCTACTGCGCGGCCGATATCCGGGATCGCGCGCTGCTCGCAATCCTCATGTACTTCAGTACATTCCGGTTGCTGTGCTGCAGGCTCACCCGGCTATCAACCGCTCGCTACGGTTTCTGGACAACTTTGTCCTTAAGCTGAATATGGCTGAGTACAACGAAGACGCTTACAAACTGGCCCGCAAGGCCTATATCGAACACAGCTGTCCGTTCGAGCGCGCGCTGCTGTCGCGTTGCGTCGCCTGCGGTCGTTCGCGCAAGCTTAATCTCGCCGAACGCGAAGCGATCGCCTGCGGAGATCCTGCTGTGCGCGAACACTGCCTGACGTTTTATCAGGCGCTGCACGAAAATGCGCAGTTCGCGCTGAAGATCAATCCCGATGCGCCGTGGCCCTTCGGCAAGGAGATCCGTGCGCAGTGCGGCGGCGTGCGCGGGCTGGCCGACGCGATGGAGGGCGCGGCGGATGAAACCGCCGACATCGCCGCCACCGTGCTGCAGGGCATCGAGCACTTCGGCGGCAGCAGCGAATTTCCCTATTCCGAAATCATGCGTGCCGTGGTGCATTACGAGCCGCGCCGGCGTCGTTCCTGACGACAGCTCGGCTCGCAGGGAACCCGGACGAGCCTGCGCGGTCTCTTGGGCAGCCTTCGTTTTTTGATTACACTGCCTGCGTGCGTTCCCGATTTCACAGATTCCTGCTGATGCTGTTGATGCTGGCCCTGCCGGTACAGACGTTTGCGTCTGCTTCCATGCTGGGCTGCGCGTTGTCGCACCAGGCTGCGGCGGAGCAGATGGCAATGGCCGACGACATGATGGCAGGCTGCCATGAGTCCGAACAACCGGATGCGCCGCCTGCACAGCACGACTGCAAGCACTGTGCCGTGTGCGCGCTGGCGTCGAGCTTGCCGGTCCCGGTTTCGCTGACCGGAGCCGTGATGCCCATGACGCAGAGCTATACGTCTTATCCAGTCGCGCTGTCCAGCAGCTTCGTCCCCGACGGTCCCGAGCGANNCGACCCACCCTCGCCTGAATCGCGCGCCGCCAGCCGGCGCGTCACCCGATTTTGACCGCGGCGGATTCGCCGCGAGGTTTGCGAGGTTCAACATGTTGAATGCTGTATTCCGTCGTGCGGCGCTGCGGGCGTGTGCACCCTTGTTTCGGCTGGCCTGTGTCTGGGCCTTGTCGGCGTCCACGGCGCAGGCTGCCGAGCCCATCTCTCCCGAAACGGCTGCGCCTGCGCCGTTCAACACCTATCAGGGCTGGCGCGACGAGCCGCTGCAGGACTGGCGCGAGGCCAACGAGCGGGTCGGCGAAATCGGCGGCTGGCGCACCTATCTGCGCGAAGCGCAACCAGGCGGCGACACCGCGGATGACGGCGGCCAGGCGCAACACGGCAACCAAGGACACTGAGGCGATCACCATGAACACGATGCCATTCCCTCCCCGCGCGCTCGTCCTTGCCGTGCTGTCGCTCACCTTGCTCGGCGGGTGTGCGAGCTTTTCCCGGGACGGCGGGTTCGATGCGGTCCAGTCCGCGACCCGTCCGCATATCCCGCAAGACGTGGTCTGGTCGCGCGACGACGACAGCCGCAGCCAGACGCAGGCGCGCATCGACGCCCTGCTGTTGCAACCGCTCAGTGCCGACGATGCGGTGCAGATCGCGCTCCTGAACAATCCCGGCCTGCAGGCGGCATTCAACACGCTCGGCATCGCCGAGGCCGACTGGGTGGCGGCGCAGCGCCTGCCCAACCCGGGCTTTTCCATCGGCCGGCTGACCCGGGGGGCGGAGGTGGAATGGGAGCGCAGTCTGCATCTCAACCTGGCTCGGCTGCTGACGATGCCGATGCGTGCCGACATCGAGCAGCGCCTGTTCGAACAGACCCGGCGTGCGCTGGTGCTGCAGGTGCTGCAGTTGGCGGCAGAGACCCGCAAGGCCTGGGTTGTCGCGGTGGCTGCCGGCCAGACCGCGCGTTACCAGCAGCAGGCGATGGAGGCGGCCGGAGCCGGCGCCGAACTGGCGCGACGCATGGCGCAGGTGGGCAACTGGAGCAAACTGAAGCAGGCCCGTGAACAGTCGTTCTATGCCGACGCCGCGTTGGCATTGGCGCGCGCCGACCAGGCGAAGGGGCAAGCGCGCGAACGCCTGGTCCGGCTGATGGGCCTGGCCAATGGGGACAAGGTGCAATTGCCCGAGCGCCTGCCCGATCTGCCCGCGGCCTTGCCGCGGCTGCCGGATGTCGAGCAGCAGGCGATGGCGTCGCGGATCGATCTGCAGATGACCCGGCTGCAGACCGAGGCCCTGGCAAGGAATATGGGGCTCACGCGCAGCACGCGCTTCATCAACGTACTGGAGCTCGGCATCATCAACAACGGATCGAACGAGGCGCCGCAACAGCGCGGCTATGAAATCAGCTTCGAACTGCCCTTGTTCGACTGGGGCCAGTCCCGCGTGGTGCAGGCCGAGTCACGCTATCGCCAGGCGCTGGAGCGCGCGCGCGAAATCGCGGTCAATGCGCGTTCCGAAGTGCGTGAATCCTACGCCATGCAGCAGAGCCAGTACGCGATCGCCCGACATCTGCGCGACGAGGTGGTGCCGCTCAAGCAGCGCATCTCCGAGGAGAACCTGCTGCGCTACAACGGCATGCTGATCGGCGTGTTCGAGCTGCTGGCCGATGCGCGCTCGCAGATTGCCTCGGTCAACGCCGCCATCGAGGCGCAGCGCGATTTCTGGCTGGCCGACGCCGATTTGAAGATGGCGCTGGTTGGCGCGCCCGGCAAAACGACGATGGCCCCTCGTACCGCTGCTGCTTCCGCCGATGCGGGGGGCGGGCACTGAACAAACGAGGTATCCACGAAACGCCCGAAAGGATGCGAAGAAAAGCATCAAGTGTTTTCGTAGCGTCCTTGGTGGACAAGACTTAATAAGGATTTTTCATGACTTCAAGACGTGATTTTTTCAAGCTCACCGGCGCGGTCGCAGCGGCCAGCGTGAGTCCGGGAGCGATGGCGGCACTCCCCGAGATCGTCAGCATGGATACGCCCGCCACCCAGCCGCCGCTGGCACCGTCCAGCGGGCGCCCCTACAATCCGGTGGTGACGCTGAACGGCTGGACGCTGCCGTGGCGGATGAAGAACGGGGCGAAGGAGTTTCATCTGGTCGCCGAGCCGGTAGTGCGCGAAATCGCGCCCGGCATGAAGGCGCACCTGTGGGGCTACAACGGCCAGTCGCCCGGCCCCACCATCGAGGTGGTCGAGGGCGACCGCGTGCGCATCTACGTCACCAACCGCCTGCCCGAGCACACCACCATCCACTGGCACGGCCAGCGCCTGCCCGACGGCATGGACGGCGTGGGCGGCGTGACCCAGCCGCACATCCCGCCCGGCAAGACCTTTGTCTACGAGTTCACGGCGCGCCGCCCCGGCACCTTCATGTACCACCCGCATGCCA
>DONB01000069.1:0-3243 GCA_003510325.1 Thiobacillus sp.
AAGTGATCTTTAGGCCATAGCAGTCCGGCTATATGCGCGGGGGAAGACCATGCAGAAAATGGTCTGGCCTACTGGATCGCCTTCACTGGCGACCCGCGCACAGCGTTCCTGCCTTTGGATGTCGCGTGAGACAGGAACGGATCGCGGCTCATTAGGCCCGATGGTGTCGGGGCACCGATACCCCGGTAATGGTTCCCTCCTCCAAGCGGCTCCGGCGACCCAGCCCCCCTGGCGCGTCGGGGCCGGGAGCGGGGCAGCGTACCAGTGGTGGGAGCGGCGCTGGCTTAGCGAAAATGAGATGCGTCTCTCGTTGTGTCACCGCTCCCTAAGTACGAGGATGGTATGACGAAACGCAAACGACGGCGCTACAGCGATAAATTCAAGGCAGGCGCGTTGACGCTGTTGGCATCCGAGAGATACCCGGAAGACCGCTACGCCCTGCAACGGGTAGCCGATCATCTGGGCATACCGAACCGCACCTTGTCTCGCTGGTTCAATGGTGATAACGGTGAACCACCAGCCGATCTTGTCGCAGAGACAAAAAGAGAACTCGCAGACCTGTTTGAGGAAGAAATCCGGGCCGTGATTAAGGAATTACCTCAAGCGCGACCCGATGCTGGATACCGCGATCTGGTGATGGGAGCGGCAATCCTCACAGACAAAATCCAACTACTGCGGGGCAAGCCCACTGAGCGGATAGCGACTGACGATGCAACTTCCAACGAGCGCAGACTGGCTGAAATTGTGGCCCTCTATGATGCCGTCCGAGCGCGCACGATGGATGGAACTGGTCCAGACCTTATCCAGTGAACACCCTGCCTACAGAGACTTGACGCTTTTCAAGTCGCACATTTACAACCGATATCAGCACGCGCANNGGCTGTGGGCACGCGGTCATACAGATGCCACCCCGGCACGGCAAGACGCTCACCATCTCGCGCCTGTATCCGCCCTGGCATCTGGGGAAGAATCCCGATCACCGTGTCATCCTGGCAAGCTACGGCGCATCGCTGGCAAAGAAAAACAGCCGTTACACGCGCAACGTCCTGCTGCTGGACCGTTATCATGCGGTGTTCCCCGGTGTGCATCTGGCCGGAGACAGCGCCAGCGCAGAGGCATGGGACATTGCGGGGCATGACGGCGGCTTAGATGCGATGGGTGTGGGCGGTGGCGTCACGGGCAAGGGCGGTCACATCATCATCGTTGACGACCCGGTGAAATCGCGCGAAGAGGCCGAAAGCGAAACGTACCGCGATAAGGTGTGGGACTGGTTCACTGACGACCTGTACACCCGCCGCGAACCAGGGGCCGCCGTGATTGTGGTCATGACACGCTGGCATCAGGATGATCTCGTAGGGCGTTTGCTACGCGACCAGCCAGGAACGTGGGAAGTGCTGGACATGCCTGCGCTGAATGAAGCGGGCGCGGCCCTATGGCCGGAGCGCTATGACCTGCCCGCGTTGGAACGTATCCAGCGCATGATCGGCGATTACGCATGGTCTGCGCTGTATCAGCAGTCACCCGTACCGGCGGCGGGCGGCGTATTCAAGCGGGCGGCGTTTCACGTGACGCCCTTGCTGGATGAAGTCAGCTATGCCGTGCGCTACTGGGACCTTGCCATGAGCGAAAAGACCAGCGCAGACTACACGGCGGGCGTCAAGATAGGGCGTCACGCGAACGGACGGCTGGCCGTCTTGGATGTCCAGCGCGTGCGTAAGGACTGGGGTGACGTGGTGCCCTACATTGCGCAGATCGCAGCGCTTGACGGCCCCGGTGTGCCGATAGGCGTAGAACAGGCGGGCTACATGAGCCGCGCAGTGCAGGACTTGAGCGGGGAGCCGGGCCTGCACAACCATAGCATTTGGGGCTACGCGGTAGACAAAGACAAATTGACGCGCGCCCTGCCATTTGCGGCGCGGGTAGCAGCAGAACAGGTTGATGTGCTCGAAAGCAGTTGGACCACCGATTACCTTGACGAACTGTGCAGCTTCCCCTACGGCGCGCATGACGACCAGGTCGACGCCAGTAGTGGGGCCTACGCAATGCTGGGCAGCGATGTGCTCGGCGGGGGCATGAACTATGCAGATGACAGCATTGGCGGCGCGTATTGAGCGCCTNNTCGAGGCCGGGGGCGGCATTGAGGACGGCGGGCAGTACGGCGACCCGCACCGCGATATGCGCCCGGAGTTCTTGAAAGAAGCCGACGCGGGCTATGTGCCTGTGGCGACCTTGAGAAATGGGAAGTGGGAGTAACGCCGCAAGGCGAAAGGGTTTAGCATGGCGCTTCGTGGTGAAAGTCAGCGCAGGGTTACCGCCTTCACCGTCACGTTCGTGTCGGGCAGTCCCACCAGCAACGCGTTCACAATGGGCGCGTATTCGCTGGGGATGATCTGGTTGCCTAGCGCCTTTACGGGCCTGGGGCTAGGTGCGAGCATCGCAACTGCGGGCGGCGCACTTGTGCCATTATTGGATCGTAGCAATGCCTATGGCATTGACGTGTCGTGTGTGTTGCCGACGGCACAGTTGACAACGGCCTATGCCACGCACATGCCGCCGTACTGGTTCGCTGCCGACGTGATAAAGCTTCTTTCGCACAATGGGACAGGAACTACCATCCCGCAGACCAGCGCCCGCACCGTGACCGTCAGCTTGAAAACTCCGTGAGGTGATGCATGGTTAAAGTCTACACGAACGTTGCAGGCTATTTGCTGAGCGCGTTTTCTGCACAGGGCACGGGATCGGCCTTCGACTGCCGGGCCACACGCGATTATGGGTATCTGTGGTACCAGATGAGCGGGCAGTCGGGCATCTTCACCGTGCAGGCCAGCCACGATCTGACGGCCTGGCACGCGGTTCAGGTGTTCACCGCCACCGCCACTGAAACAGGCACGGCGCAACTGGTGGGTCATTACCCGTATGTGCGGGGCAGCGCTGGCCCGATGTACACCGGCACGGGCGGGGCGCTCAGTGCGACGGCGACGCTGTGGCTGCACTACTCGCCGGGGCTGCAATGAGGCGACTGGTTAAGCATCTGCAAGTTTTCTTGCGCTGGTTGATATTTAAGCCGACCCGCCCGCCGTCTTGGACGGAATCGGCTATCATCTCTGCGCCGGAATCGCGCATTGAGGACGGGGTAGACTATCGCCGCCCGCTGGTTGTGCCGAGCGACATTCAGCAGCAGGGGCAAGAGGCCGTCAAGCGCTACCTGATGGAAAGCGAACAGTTGTATCGCGGCCCGTTTGA
>DONB01000069.1:3260-3920 GCA_003510325.1 Thiobacillus sp.
AAGGTGCAAGAGATCATCGATGCCTTCCGGGAGAACCCGGAGAACAACATCATGGAATACGAACGCACGTTCTTGCAAGACTTGATTGTAGACGGCGAACTGTTCATTCGGTTCGTGGCAGAGAACGGCGAAACGCTGATCATCCCTACGCCGCCCTGGTATGTACGGTGGATCGTGACCGATCCTGGTTTCTTCCGGCGTGTGACGGCCTACAAGCTGGAATACAACAATCCGCAGGGTGATGAGTATGGGTCGTATGGCGAATACGTGCGGATGGAAGTCAAGCCGGAAGACATGCTGCATGTGCCGATTAACAACCACAGCTACGAGCTGCGCGGGCGGCCCGATCTGTACGCCATTCTGCCCTGGCTGAAAGCGTATAAGGACTGGCTGGAGGACCGCTACCGCCAGAACAAATGGCGCGGCGCGTTGCTGTGGGGCGTCAAGATCATCGGNNGCGCAGTACCGCAAGCCGCCCACGCCCGGCTCTATTGTGGTTCACAGCGAGAAGGAAGAGTGGTCGGTCATGTCCAACCCCGTCGCTGCGAATGATGCCAGCGAAGATGGGCGGCAATTCCGCATGATGGCTGCAACGGGCATGGACCTGCCGGAGTTCATGCTGGGCGACGGTGAGAACGCGAACCTGGCAACGGCGACGGC
>DONB01000027.1 GCA_003510325.1 Thiobacillus sp.
GGTTGCCGTGCACCTGCTGCGCGGCGCAGTCGGCCGCCAGCGAAGCGACGCGACCGACGCTGCGCACCCGTTTCATGCCGCCGTCGATCGTGACCAGGCCGGCCGAGTCGTAGCCGCGGTATTCCAGCCGCCGCAGGCCCTCGAGCAGGATGGGGACGACGTTACGTTGCGCAACCGCGCCGACAATGCCGCACATGTTTAGACTTCCTTCTTCTGTTTGACCGGCCGTTTCCAGCCGCTGACGGTGAGCTGTTTCGCCCGCGACAGGGTGAGTTCGCCGGCCGGCGCGTCACGGGTCAGCGTGGTGCCGGCGCCCAGGGTCGCACCACGACCTACCGTGATCGGCGCCACCAGCTGAGTATCGGAGCCGACGAAGACCTCATCCTCGATCACCGTGCGATGCTTGTTGGCGCCGTCGTAATTGCAGGTGATGGTGCCGGCGCCNNACGCCCGCATCGCCGATATAGGACAGGTGATTGACCTTCGCCCCCTCGCCCAGCCGCGCCTTCTTGATCTCGACGAAGTTGCCGACGTGCACGTCGCGCGCCAGCGTGGTGCCGGGGCGGATGCGCGAGAACGGCCCCAGCCGGTTGGCTTCGCCGATGGCGGCGTCGTCGATCAGGGTAAAGGCATCGATGCGCGTGCCCGCCGCCACGGTGACGTTGCGCAGTACGCAGTTAGCGCCCACTTGCACGCTGTCGCCCAACTCCACACGACCTTCGAACACGCAGTTAACGTCGATGACGACGTCGCGGCCGCNNGGGTCGGCCAGGCGCACGCCCTGCTCCATCAGCGTGCGGGCCTGGGCGCCCTGGTGGGCGCGCTCCAGCTCGGCCAGTTGCAGCGGGCTGTTGACGCCCGCCACCTGCACCGGGTCGGCAATGCAGTGCGCGACCACGGGCACGCCGTCGGCCACGGCCATGGCGACCACGTCGGTCAGGTAGTACTCGCCCTGCGCGTTGTCGTTTTTCAGTTCGGCGATCCACCGCTTCAATTGACGCGACGCCACCGCGAGGACGCCGGTGTTGACCTCCTGGATCGCGCGTTCCGCCGGTGTCGCATCCTTGTGCTCGACAATGCGGGTGATCCGGCCGCTCTCGCGCACGATGCGGCCATAGCCGTCCGGGTGCGCCAGATTCACCGTCAGCAGGCCCAGCTTGCCGGCCTGCGCCGACGCAACCAGCGGCTGCAGCGTCGAGACGTGGGTCAGCGGCACATCGCCATACAGCACCAGCGCCACGCTGTCGTCGGCCAGCTGCGGCAATGCCTGCTTCACCGCATGCCCTGTGCCGTGCTGTTCGGCCTGAAGCACAAACGTCAGCTTGTCGTCAGCCATCGCCTGCGGCACCGCCTCGCCGCCGAAGCCATACACGACGCAGACTTGTACTGCACCAAGGTCATGGGCGGTGTCCACCACGTGCTTGAGCAGAGGCTTGCCTGCCAGCCGGTGCAATACCTTGGGCAGGCCGGAACGCATACGGGTGCCCTTGCCCGCGGCCAGGATCAGGATTTCAAGTTTTGAATGCATTCGTATTCGGGAAAGTGAATCGCATCGGCAAAAAGGGTGAGCAAGACGCGCGCCAAGTATAAAGCCTGCATGCAGGCGCCCCAATGAAAAAAAGCAAGCGCTTGGCTGTGCGATTAGGAATCAAGCATGCGGGAGCGGAGGCGACAGTCGCGTCTTGTGGCGACTCATGCTGCGTCATCGTAATCGACTGACGCAATCGCTGCATGCTTGCATCTGCCGCATCTACACTCCGGCCAGCAATTAATCGTGCATGGCCCATGAAAAAAGCAGCCCTTGGGCTGCTTTTTTTCGACTCTGACTGCCGTCGCCACTATGGGGATTGGCTCCCGTAGTGGTCGTTAGCCTGCAAAGTGATTACTTCTGCGGCACCAGTTCGACACGACGGTTCTTGAAACGGCCCTCGTCCGTATCGTTGCCGGCGACCGGCTGGGATTCGCCGTAGCCCTTGGCGGTCAGGCGCTCCGCTGCGACGCCCTTTCCGATCAGGTAGTTGCGTACGGCTTCCGCCCGCTGCTGCGACAGATCCATGTTGTAGTCGTCGCCGCCCATGCTGTCGGTGTGGCCGGCCATTTCCACATTGACGTTGCCCCACTTGTTCAGGGTCGCGGCAGCCTCGTCGAGTTTGCTCTGGCTTTCCGGACGCAAGCTGGCCTGGTCGTAATCGAAATTCACGCCTTCCAGCGCCAGCTTCTGGGGTGCCGGCGCAGGTTCGGCGGCTGCAGCGGGAAGCGGGCAACCATCCGCCGTCTTGGCGTATACGGTCGGGCACTTGTCGACGCCATCCACAATCCCGTCGCCATCGCTGTCGAGCTCGCAGCCATCGGCATTCACCTTGCGGCCTGCCGGCGTGCCGGGGCATTTATCATTTCCATCGACCACGCCGTCGCCATCGCTGTCGAATTCGCAGCCGTCAGCATTCACCTTGCGGCCTGCCGGCGTACCGGGGCATTTATCCTTGCTGTCGACCACGCCGTCGCCATCGCTGTCGGGATCTTTGGGCATCGGGCACGGCGCATCAAGCAGTCCGCGGCCGGGACAGCCGATGGTTCCATACAATTCATGACCGACGGTTTTGCCGGTCGAGCTGGCCTTGTTTGTCGGGTCATAGAAGACGCCCTCTGCGGCATGGGCTGTCATGACGCCGGCAGAAATCAGGCTCGCGCCAAGTACGGAAAAAAGAAAGGAATGAGCACGCATAGTTACAACCTCCTGTTGAAAAACAGCAAAGACGTTCTTTATGAAAAGCGATTATTGGCTATACAGTTCGTTATAAATTCAGCCGATACCATGGCGCCCGAGAAATCAGTGCATGTGCTGGCAACTGTTGTAATCAGGGCCTCCCAGGCGACTTGCAGCTTACACGATTTAAATATTAAGCAAAGGAGCGGCACCTGAATTTGTGCGTGACGGGTCGTTTCCCCCATGAAAAAAGGCAACCCGAAGATTGCCTTTTTCGTTCCGCATCTTGCTTGTCGGTCAGGTCAGCTTGCGCAGTTTCTTGATTGCGGCGAGCTGGGCCACCGCCTGTGCCAGTTCGACCTGCGCCTGTGCGTAGTCGATGCTGGCCGCCTTGTCCTTCATTGCTTCCTCGGCGGCACGCATGGCTTCGAGGGCCTTGGCTTCGTCGAGGTCGGCACCGCGAATTGCGGAGTCGGACAGGATGGTGACGACGTTCGGCTGCACTTCGAGAATGCCGCCCGAGACATAGATCAACTCTTCCTCAGCCTGGTTCGGCACCTTGATGCGCACCGAGCCGGGCTTCAACGTGGTCAACAGCGGCGTGTGACGCGGGTAGATGCCGAGCTCGCCGCGCTGGCCCGGGGCGATCACCACTTCGGCCGTGCCGGAGTAGAGTGATTTTTCAGCGCTGACGATGTCGACGTGGATTGTCATGGCCATATTGGTTTCCTGGTGAGGCGTCAGGGGCGAGGCGGAAACCGCCCGGCCGCTGACACTTTACGCCTTACTGAATGGTCTTCGCTTTTTCGACTGCTTCTTCGATCGGGCCGACCATGTAGAAGGCCTGTTCCGGCAGGTGGTCGTACTCGCCTTCGACGATCGCCTTGAAGCCGGCGATGGTCTCTTTCAGCGTGACGTACTTGCCCGGCGCGCCGGTGAACACTTCGGCGACGAAGAACGGCTGCGACAGGAAGCGCTGGATCTTACGCGCACGGGCCACGGCCAGTTTGTCTTCGGGCGACAGTTCGTCCATGCCCAGAATGGCGATGATGTCGCGCAGTTCCTTGTATTTCTGCAGCGTGCCCTGAACGGCGCGGGCGACGTTGTAGTGCTCTTCGCCGACCACCTGCGGGTCCAGAATCCGCGAGGTCGAATCGAGCGGATCCACCGCGGGGTAGATGCCCAGTTCGGCGATCTGACGGCTCAGCACCAGGGTTGCGTCCAGGTGGGCGAAGGTGGTCGCGGGCGACGGGTCGGTCAAGTC
>DONB01000218.1 GCA_003510325.1 Thiobacillus sp.
CCAGTCCGGTCCCGGCCGGGGATTTCTTCCCGCTGCGCAGCATGCTGTCGCAAACGCTGGATCTGTATGAACAGCTCGCACGCACGCCGCGCAGACAGGGCGGGCAGTAGGCCGCACCCGGCCGTGCCTGGTTCGCGTAACTAATGCCCGCGGATCAGATGGACGGCGCGAGCGCGTGCTTTCCCGTACACGACCTGCAGGCCGTGCGACAGGCTTTTCTTCCGTAAGGCGTGACGCGAGTAGATGACGCCCTGATCGCCGGCTTGCGCATCGGGACGATGCCGCTTCTCGATTTCGCGCGAAATCACCGCGAATAAANNGTATTCGTTGTCCATGATGGCCTGGCGAATGATGCGCGCGGCGCCGGCAGGGTCCTTCATGTCGACCGGGATAAAGCTCTCAGGCGGAAAATAGTCCGCGGCATTGGGGCAGCCCGCATAGAAAGGCAAGGTCAGGCCGAGGAAGGCATCGGACAGCTTTTCGGTCCAGTGATGCGGGCCGATGTAGTTCTCGATCGCCACATGATAGCGATAGGCATCCAGCGCCTCGGCCTTGTCGTCCAGCGGACGCGCCCCACGTCCATAGACGTGCATCTCCGGCAGAAACTGCATCAGATCCCGCATGAAACTGAAGCGGCGATGATGCAGCGTGTGCCGCATCCGCTTGGGCGAGAACACCATGGACAGATCGTGGGCCTTGACCGCAGGCGGGTGCGCGACCATGTCGTCGAAGGCGATTTCGTGATGGGCCCCGATGCCATACATCCAGATCAGACCGGCCTGGGAGAAAATCCTGTCCGGATGCGGAAGCGCCCATGCCTCTTGGCTGGTCAGCACGCAGCCAAACTGGCTTGCGTAGGCATTGCCGTAGTGCTTGATCGAGGACGGCTCACTTGTGGTGAGCATGGTATGCCGGCGTGGGCAGGCCAGTTCCTCGAAGCGATTTTTCCGCGGATCCTTGTTTGCCGTCCGCAGGTCTTCGTACACAACCAGCCAGTCATAGTGCCGATCTGTCGGGTCGAAGCTGAAGCGGCAACTGCCCCACACCGGATTGCCCTGCGGGAGCTGGTGCAGGAAATACCGCTCCGGAATGGGCGAAATGACCTTGACTCGAATTTTGGGCGTCTGCTCGACGGAGGGATTTGTCATCTTGTGTGATTTGAGGAGGCGATCCGGTCAAGTATTATCACGCTGCCATGGAAAATGCATGCGCCAGGCGTCCATGCCTGACCCCGGGAGTATAGGGAAAAAATGCGCAGCGGGATTTGCCCGAACCAGGCGAACGACCGGATCGGATCAACATGAATGAAGGAGTGGCATCAGATGGCCGGCAATGAGCACGTACCGCACCCGGAGATGCGACAGCATGGGGAGGGTGCCTGCCCGCTGTGCCACGGTACCGATTTCGAAACCCTGGGGGAGAAAAACGGTTTCGAGCTTGTTTCGTGCGGCGGCTGCGGGCTGCGCTTTGTGCGGGACATGCCGTCCGCCAGCGAACTGGATGCCTTCTACAAACAATATTATGCGAACGAAAAGAACGAGCGTAACGCGACTCGAAAAGTCCGTCGCTGGTGGCGCAAGCTGTTGCCGCTCAAGTTATTGGCACGCAAGGGAAATTTTCTGGATCTCGGCTGCAACATCGGCTTTGCCGTAGAAGCCGCGCGCAGGCTGGGATTCAAGGCCACAGGCTACGACCTCAGCGAACAGGCGATCGGGCTGGCACGCAGCGCATATGGCCAGTGCGATTTCAATGTCGGTACCGCCCAGGACGCGGCATCGAAAGGCGTGAGTTACGACGCGGTGCTGTGCGCTGAAATGATCGAGCACCTGACAGAGCTCGAGACGCTCGCCCATGCCCTGTCGTTTCTGGTCAGGCCGGGCGGCATCCTGTATCTCACCACGCCAGACGCCGGCCGCTACCGCACCGCCCCGCAGTTGTTGGCGTGGAAGGAAGTATGCCCCCCGGAACATCTGATCTACTTTGGCCGCGACCAGATCAGTCGATTTCTGCGAAACGCCGGCTTCGAGGTGCTGTTCTTCTTGCCCGTGCTGCACAAGCCGAGCCTACGCGTGATCGCGAGAAGGATGCCTGAAGCCGCCACGCCCGGTATCGAAACGCCATGACGACACGACTCCCCGTCTCCGTTTTCATCATCGCCCAGGACGAGGCGGACCGCATCGGCCTCACGATCAACAGCGTGAAGGACTGGGTGGACGAGGTCATCGTGATCGACAGCGGCAGCCGGGACGACACGGTGGCCGTCAGCGAGTCGCTGGGTGCGCGGGTGGTGTTCAATGCGTGGCGCGGCTACGGCCCGCAGAAGGTGTTTGGCGAAGGACTGTGCCGCAACGACTGGCTGCTGAACCTGGATGCCGACGAGGAGATCACGCCCGAGCTCGGGGCAGAAATCCGGGCGCTGTTCCAGAGCGGACTGCCAGGCGATGTGGCCTACACGCTGCCGATACTGCCGCTGTATCCGTTTCAGGAAAGCGGACACCGCTGGACGGCCTTCCACCATCCGGTGCGCCTGTACCGCAAGACCTTCGCCGGCTTCAAGGACTCTCCGGTGCACGATTCGGTGGTCGTGCATGAAGGCCGGGTGGGACACCTGAAGGGCATGGTCAACCATCGCTCGTTTCGTTCCCTCAGCCATCATGTGGACAAGGCCAATTTCGCATCGACGGCCAGAGCTCAGGACCTGTTCCAGAAAGGACGCAATCCTTCTGCACTGAACCTGCTGCTCATTCCCCTCCTCGCCTTCTTCAAGTCCTACTTTCTGCGGCGCGAATTCGTCAACGGCATCGACGGCATCGTCGTCAGCCACATGTATGCGTTCCAGCGCTTCATCCGCCTGGCCAAGGCGCGCGAGCTGCATCGGCTGGCCAGGCGAGGGAAGTAGGCTTGCCAACCGTTCTATGGTGGGGACGCTTCGACCCCGGATACTCCCGCAACCGCGTCCTGCGCAAACTGTTCGCCGATCTCGGGTGGCAGCTCAGGGATTTCCATCCGAAGTTTGCCGGGCTGGCCGACTGGGAAGCGAGGCTGCATCGAGTGCCCCGACCCGATCTGGTCTGGGTGCCCTGCTTCAGGCAACGCGACCTGGAGGCGGCGAGCCGCTGGGCACAGCGTCAGGGCGTTCCCCTGGTTTTTGATCCGCTCATTTCCGCCTATGACAAACAGGTCGACGAGCGCGGGAAACTGAAGGCCGGGAGTTCTCGCGCGCGCCACCTCCTTGCCTGGGAGCAAGGCCTGCTTCAGCGCGCCAACAGGGTGATTGCCGACACCCCCGCCCATGCCGATTATTTTTCCCGGGTGCTGGGCGTTCCCAGAGAAAAACTCGCGGTCGTCTACGTCGGCGCCGAGGAAGCCCTTTTCAAGCCGGCACGTCTGCCATCCGATGAGGGGGACAGGCCTCTGGAGGTTCTGTTCTACGGCAGCTTCATCCCCCTGCAGGGCCCTCAGATCGTCATCGAGGCCGCACGGCTGCATCAGGACCCGCCGGTGAAATGGGTTCTCCTGGGACAGGGACCGTTGCGCAAGGAATGCGAGGACAGAGCCCGCGGGCTGGAAAACGTGAGGTTCGAAGACTGGACGCCCTACGAAAGCCTCCCGGCGCGCATTCACCAGGCCGACATCCTGCTCGGCGTCTTCGGCACGACACCGAAGGCAGGCCGGGTCATCCCCAACAAGGTATTCCAATCGCTGGCCTGCGGCAGGCCGGTGATCACGCGTTCGGCCGGCGCGTATCCGGAAGGCCTGGTCACGGCAGAGCAGAGCGGACTTGTCTGGGTCCCGCCGGGCGATGCCCGGTCCCTGGCAGACCGCGTGGCGACTCTGGCAGCGAACCCCGCCCGGCTGCGTCAGCTTGGCGAGGCCGCCGCAACGTCCAGCCGGCAATACTTTTCGGACGCGGTATTGCGCGATCAACTGGATGCGGCGCTGAAGGGTCTGCCAACGTGAACGCCGATACCCGGCGGCGCGGCATGGTGGCCGTCATCATCCCGCATAATGCGCGGGTTGCCGCGAGCCTCCCGGAGCCTGGCGCATCAGAATGACGGCTTCCCCCGGAAGGAGCGGCCTGCCAGAAGGCAGACCCGGCACAACCCAACACGCTTATGACACGATCTCTTAAACCCCAGTACTTCACCTGGCTGATTTTTTCCTGCTTCCTGCTGTTTCCGTTCAAACGGTCGGTCGAGTTGCCCCTCCTGATCATGGCGATCGGCGGGGGCGTGCTCTTGTACAAATATGGCAGAGCGTTTCTTCAGGAACCGGCCGTCAGGCTTTTCACGCTCCTGTTCGCCTGCATCTGGCTGCCCATGCTGCTTTCTGCCCCGGACAGCTACGACGTGAAAAAGTCTGGCAGCACGGTTCTGGTTTTCATCCGTTTCTATCTCGCCGGCCTGCTCATTATTTGGGCAATGCGCAAGCCGGACCAGATATCGCTGCTTTTCAAGCTGTTGGCCTGGTTGACTGCATTCTGGGTAATCGATGCGCTGTTCCAGGCCGCGGTCGGCCAGGATTTATTCGGATACGCGCAGGTGTCCAGCCGGCTCAATGGAATATTCGGCGAGGACGGGTTGAAGCTGGGCAACGCCTTGCCGGTGCTCTCGCCATTCCTCCTGCTTTCTCTTCGCGCCAAACCGGCCCTGATGCTGCTGGCTGCAGTCCTGACGGGGGCGGTGGTCGTTCTTGCAGGCAGCCGGGGCGGCTGGGTGAGCTTTGGCCTGGTTTGCATATGGCTGATTCTTTCAGAAACACGGCGGCGCGATGTGGCGTTCTGGAAGGTCGGTGCGGTGGTCGCGCTGACCGGGCTGGCAGGGGCCTATGCCGTATTCGAGACGCCTGCCGCGAAGCAACGGCTGGATCAAACCCTGCTGCTTTTTTCCGGCGACGAAGCCAAGATCGACCAGGCGCTTTCCCTGCGCTGGACGCTCTGGAAAGACGCCTTTGCCATGATCGACGCGCGTCCCGTCAACGGGGTTGGGGTCAGGGCCTTTCGCTATGCCTATCCCGAGTTTGCACAGCCTGACGACCCTTTCGTATCCATGAATGAAACGTCTGGCCGGCCGACTGGCGCATTCTATGCGCATCAGATCATCCTGGAAGTCACGAGCGAAACGGGGCTGATAGGGCTTGTCGGACTGGTCTTGTTTTATTCCTTGCTGGTGAGGCATTGGCGACTGGCAAGCCAGGAACAGAAAATCCGTTCCTTGCCGTTTGCCATGGGTACGCTCGCCTGGGTATTCCCGTTCAGCACCCATCCATCCTTTTACACGGCCCAGTGGTCAACCCTGATCTGGCTGATGGTCGCCTTGCTGTGCGCGAGCCTGCTTTCAACGCATAAAGCGGACCGCGCGTCCTGATCGGCAATATATTGATGACGCTCAGTTTTGGGGACTGTATTCAGGCACCCACCTAGTCAGTGCCTGTTTGACAGCCGACTCAGTCTGGAAACGTTCAGACCCGAACCAGTCATCGAGCTCTTTCGCCAACGCGTCCATCGCTACACGCGCTTTCGCGACCCGCAGCTTGGGATGCGGCGTGGGGAGCGTCGATTCGTCATCGGCGAGCAATTCCTCGTAGAGCTTTTCACCCGGGCGCAGGCCGCTGTATTCGATGCGGATGCGATCCTCGTCCGCGCCGGACAGCCGGATCATGAGCTTGGCCAGCTCGGCGATCTTCACCGGTTCGCCCATGTCGAGCACGAAGATCTCGCCGCCCTCCCCCATCAGGCCGGCCTGAAGCACCAGTTGTGCGGCCTCCGGGATCGACATGAAGTAGCGCGTGATCTCGGGGTGCGTCACCGTCACCGGCCCACCTGCCTCGATCTGCTTCTGGAACTTGGGGATCACGCTGCCGGAGGAGCCGAGCACGTTGCCGAAGCGCACCGAGACGAAGCGCGTGCCGGTCGGTTGCTGCATGGCCTGGCAGGCCATCTCGGCCAGCCGCTTGGTCGCCCCCATGACATTGGTCGGGTTGACCGCCTTGTCGGTTGAGATCATCACGAACTTGCCGACGCCATGCGCCTGCGCCGCGGCAGCGACCACCTGGGTACCCAGTACGTTGTTGCGCGCGGCTTCCCAGGCGTTGCCGTTCTCCATCAGCGGCACGTGCTTGTAAGCGGCAGCATGGAACACCACAGCGGGGCGATGCTCGGACATCACCTGATTCACCCAGGCAGCGTTCTTCACGTCGCCGATCACCGGCGCAATCTGCAGGCCCGGAAAACGCTGCGGCAACTCCTGCTCCATCGCGTACAGCGCCAGTTCGGACTGCTCGAACAGCACCAGCCTCGCCGGTGCAAAACGCGCAATCTGGCGGCACAGTTCCGAACCGATCGAGCCGCCCGCACCCGTTACCATCACCACCTGGCCGGTCAGCAGCTGATGCAGGCCGCTGCCGTCGAGCTGTACCGGGTCGCGGCCGAGCAGATCGTCGAGCTCGATCCTGCGCAGGCTCGAAACCGACACCCTGCCAGCCACCAGATCCTCCAGAGAAGGAATGGTCATCACGTTGAGGCCTGCTTCGGCGCAGGCCTGGGTGATACGCTTGCGCACCTCGTGCGCGGCCGACGGCAGCGCCAGCACGATATCGTCCACCTCCATTTTTTTTGCCACCGCCGCGGCAGCATCCAGCGCCCCCAGCACCG
This sequence comes from Thiobacillus sp., assembly GCA_003510325.1. Taxonomy (GTDB): domain Bacteria; phylum Pseudomonadota; class Gammaproteobacteria; order Burkholderiales; family Thiobacillaceae; genus Thiobacillus. The sequence continues at coordinate 6,653 of DONB01000218.1, forward strand.
GAATCCCCTGCACCAGCCGCCCCTGCTTGTCGCGGCTGTCGTCCAGCAGTCCGACCACGTGGAAGCCAGCTGGATTGCGCGCCAGTTCGCGCAGCAGGAAATCCGCTGCAGAACCGGCCCCGGCTACCAGCACCGGTTTGCTGTCCGGGTGCAGCACGCTGGCCAGGCGATGTTCCTTCCAGGCACGATAGGCCAGACGGCTGCCGCCCATCACCGTCACCAGCAGCAGCGGATCGAGGATCAGCACCGAACGCGGCACCACCGCGTTGACGCGAAACAGGATCAGTATCAACGGAATCAGCAGCGCCGCCAGCCCAACGGCAAGAACGATGCGCTTGAGATCGGGCAGGCTGGCAAAACGCCAGATGCCACGATACAGACCGAAACGCCAGAATACCGCTGCCTGCAGCGGCACCACCCACAGCAGGGTGGAAAAAGCTGCGGTCTGGAACTCGGACGGCACCTCCAGGTTGAAGCGTAGCCAGTACGCACCGAGCCAGGCCAGAGCGGCGACCAGGATGTCGTACAGGATGATGATGGCGGTTCGCGGGTTAAGGTTCATTGCGTTTCCGGTGCCAGCGTCGATCGATGGCGAGGAAAATCAGCAGATAGAGAACGGCCGACAGTATAAACACCCCGAGCGCCTGCTGTGGAAACGAGCGCAACGCAAACGCGAGCCCGGCCATCGCCACCATTAGCGCCCACGCCGCGACGGCAAGCTGGCGATGCGACGCGCCCAGCAGCACCATGCGCTGATAGTAATGCGAGCGATGGGCCTGCCAAATTTTTTCTCCACGCAGCGCACGTCGTATCAGCGTGACGCTGGCATCGACGATGAACGGCGAAAACACCAGCAGCGGGAACAGCCAGGGCCATATGCCCTTGAGGGCACCCAGAATGCTCAGTGACGCAACCATGAAGCCCAGCGGAATCGAGCCCGCATCGCCCATGAACAACTGCGCCGGTGGAAAATTGAAGCGCAGGAAGGCCAGTGCTGCCGCCGAAATCGCTGCGCAAAACGCCGCGACGCTAACCGCATCGGCCTGCCACGCGGCTATCGCCAGTGCACCGAAACCGATCGCCGCCATACCGCCAGCCAGGCCATCCGCGCCGTCCATGAAATTGTAGAGATTGGTCATCCACACCACCGCCAGCATGCCCGCCAGCAAGACCCAGCCGCTCAGCCCCAGCGCGAAAAGGCAGCCCGCGGCAGCGACGAAATGCGCCAGGAAGCNNCCCGCCAGCGCGAGCGCCCCGAGCACCACCGGCAGCAAGTCCGAATCCCCCAGCCACAGGCTCGCAACAGCGACCCCCGACATGACGCCGAGCCCGCCGATGCGCGGCGTCGGCGTCTCATGCAGCGAGCGTGCATTGGGGTGGTCCATCGGCAGGGCATGGCGATGCCGCAGCAGCCCGGCCAGCGTCAGCCAGCAGACGACGAACGCCAGAAAAAATGCAAAGAGCCTCATGCAGCCTTCACCGTTGCCGCCAGGCCGGCTTCCATCGAATACGGCGGCGTCCACCCCAGGCGCATGCGGATCAGCGAACTGTCCAGCCACAGCGAACCCGTCAGCCGCGCAATCGCCGCCCGCTTGCCCAACAGCGCACCGGCAAACTCGAGCACACCGACCGGCACCGCGAGCAGACGCGCCGGGCGACCCATGGCGTGCGCCACCGCGCGGATCAGTTCCGGCGTCGATACAGGCTGTCCATCGTCGATCAGGAAGGTCTGCCCGGCTGCGGCCGGATGCTCGACGCACAGCCGGATCGCATCGACGAAATTGCCCAGATACAAGAGGCTGCGGCGGTTACGAATCGCCCCCAGCGGCAGCGGCCAGCCACGCGCGACCGTGTCGAGCAGGCGCTGGAAATTCGCCTTAACTCCCGGCCCGTATACCAGCGGAGGGCGCAGGACGACGACCTCCAGCCCGGTTTCCCGTGCGATCTGCTGCAGTCCCTGTTCGGCCTCCCACTTGGAAATCGCATAAGCGTCTTCTGGAGTCGGCGCATCGGTTTCCCGATAAGGATCATCACGCCCCTCGCCGTTGACCTTGATGGTACTGACGAACACGAAGCGCTTCACCCCCGCCTGCGCCGCCTGGCGGGCAAGGTTGAGGGTGGCGTCGGTATTGGTGGTACGGTAGAGCGTCAGCGTGTTCTGTGCCGTTTCATTCATCACGTGGACACGGGCGGCAAGGTGAACGACGGCATCACACCCTGCAAGCGCGGGTCGCCAATCGGTCGTCACATCGATTTCGCCGACAGCCACCTCGCCAGCGCGGCATGTACCGCGTCGCAAGGCGCGAACCATGACGTGCGCATTGGCTTCAAGATCTTCGCAGAGCACCCGGCCGACAAAGCCATTGGCCCCCGTCACGAGCACTCTCATTTGCGTAAATACTCGAGTAACTTGGCAGGGTATTTCGAAAGTATTTTCAGCATGTTTGTTGGTATGCCGTTTTCCTTGCAAGCGCGCAAAACCTCCTTATTCAGGAGCATTGTGTTACGCCACCCTCCTGTGCTGACACCGCCGAAACGCATCTTTACCAATACTTCCGGAAAATAGCGGTAACGCAAATCCGGCCTTCGGAACGCGCGCGCGACAAACTCAAAATCGCCTGCAATGCGGTAATCGGGCTTGAACAGCCCCGCGTTCTGAAACACCTCGCGCCTCACGAACAAGGCGGGATGCGCTGGCATCCATCCCCACGCGACTCGATTCGGTTGAAAGCGCGCCGACGAATAACGCCTCACCATCCGATCCGGCCTCTCGGGGTGGTAGAAGGCCACATCGCCAAAGAGCGCATCCAAATGATGGCGCTCCATCGCGTCGCCTACCCTGGCCAGCACACTTTCATCCGAATAAGCGTCATCCGAGTTGAGAAACCCTATGACATCCCCCGACGCCACACGAACGCCCTTGTTCATCGCGTCGTAGATACCGCAGTCTGGTTCCGATATCACATGTGCGAGTTGGTGACGATACGCTTCCAGTATCTTCGTCGTCCCATCCGTCGATGCCCCATCCACGACAATGTGCTCAACAGCCGCACCACGCTGCATGGCAACCGACTGGAGCGCGTTTTCGATGGTCTTCTCGCTGTTGTAACAAACAGTAATAATCGACAGCCTCATCCGCGAGCCCCCAAGGCTCGACGCTTCATGCCGCGCAGCACATACGAAACATGGCCATCACGCAATGTAAGCAGCATTCGCCTCGCAAGATAGAAGCGCTTCTTCCAGAGCGGTACATTATGGCCGTCACGGATCCAGCAATACTCGTCCTCAAATCGCTTGGGATGCATACTGGTCTTCGTGCCCGCGTGCATACGAAGTCCCCCCAGAATTCCCGTCAAATGCTTTACATGTTCCGTTTCACGCAACACTCGCAGAAACCACTCGTAATCAAACCCATAGTGCAGGGATTCGTTCATCCATCCGATTCGGCTGTGGAGGGCACGTCGCCAGAACGCTGCCTGGTTGGTCAGCACCATTCCTTCTGCCCTCACCGAATTGTAGGTCGGCCGGACATACCGCATTTCGCGGAGACACCCATCTTGAGAGTCGATCAGGTTCACATCGCCGATTATCAGATCAGTTTTCAGATAGCGATTCGCTGCAAGCGCGACCTCTTTGAACGCCCCCGGATAGTAGATGTCATCCGAATTTTGCCAGGCAACCCATTCGCCCGTTGCCTGCTTTAGACCTTTATTGATCGCGTGCGCCTGCCCCCTGTCCGGCTCGCTGATCCAATAAGCCAAGAATTTTTCGTACTTTCGGATGACATCAACGCTGCCATCGGTCGACCCACCATCGATGACGATGTACTCAAGGTTTGGATAATGCTGCTCCAACACCGACAGGATGGTCCGCTCTAGGAACGCCGCCTGGTTGAAACTGGGGGTAATGACCGAGATGCGTGGAAAGCGAGTAGTCATTGCCTGAAGAACACACCATCCAACTGCATGGTTCGCCCGTTTGCTGGGTCGACAAATGCCGGCTGCACGGACCAAAGCACGAAACCTTCGTTTTCAAGGCGCTCGATGCAGTCTCGCCAAAGACATTGGCCTTCATACAATGGAAGAAGCGACAATTCCATCTGGATGCCTCGCAGCCTGGGCAGCGTTGCTACGGCCCCATCAAGAACCTGCCATTCATACCCTTGGGTGTCGATCTTCAGGAATGGCGCTCGGGAACCGCCGAGATACCGTTCCACGATGCTGTCCACGGTCGTCATCGGCGCAGTTTCCCGTCCGACATATGCCGACCCGGGCGCGGCGTTGGCGTGCGACTCGAGCATGGGAAGAACAGAACTGCTGACCGAGTTCGCAGAAATGTTGATTTCGATTTCACCTTCGTATGCGCCTAACACGCAACGCGGGTGAACCGCCCACATCCTGTCATGGCGACTCCGCTGCACGAGCTGCCCATGGGCCTGTGTGATCGGCTCNNGGCAATCCGGCCTTCGTAGCCACCCGCACGCAGATCCGCACCGTATTGCCCCGTATTCGCCCCGATATCAAGCACCAGGTCGATCTCGGATGCCTTCATCGCAGCGATCAGGCGCGCCAACGGAGAAGAGGCTGGATGGAAACGATGCGCCTCGACTCCAAGAGAGTTCAGCGCTCTTTTGATGCGATGTTTCTGAGAACTGAGCATCACCTTTTCCTATCGACATGCACGATCAAATTGCCGTTCAATCCGCTTGAAGCTCGGTCCGGACCATCTCGCTGACGACGTCCCGCATCTTCTTCTGGGCGGTCCAGGCCAAAATTTGGCGCGCCTTGTCTGCGTTACCGCAGTTGTAGCGAATCTCCGACGGGCGAAAGAGCTTCGGATCCTGAACCACATGTTCTTGCCAATCGAGGCCGACCTCGGAAAAGGCGGAAGCGACAAAATCTTCAAGAGAATTCGACTCGCCGGTTGCGATCACGAAGTCCTCCGGNNAGCATCAACGTATTCCGGGCTCCAGCCCCAGTCCCGCTGGATTCCCATATCGCCGAGCTTCAGTTTTTCGGTCGACCCCCTGGAAATCCGCACGGCCGCCCGGACGATCTTCCTGGTCACGAAGCGCATCGGACGCAACGGCGACTCGTGATTGAACAGAATGCCGGTACAGGCAAACAGCCCATAGGAAGACCTGTAATTGTCGACCAGCCAGTGAGCCGTCGACTTGGCCACTGCATATGGACTGCGAGGATGGAAGTGCGCATTTTCGTTCGCCGCCCCTGTCCCGATGTCACCAAAACATTCACTGGAGCCCGCGTTGTAGAACCGGACGTTTGCTCCAAGAAAGCGGATAACCTCAAGCAGATTCAGCGTGCCAGTCGCGATGCTCTCGAGCGTTTCCGCGGGTTGCTCGAAGGAGAGGCCGACCGAACTCTGGCCGGCCAGGTTATAGATTTCGTCAGGTTCGCTTTGCGTGATCGCCTGCAGCACACTTCTGAAATCGTTGGTCGCCATTGATACCGTCCTGACGCGATCGAGTATTCCCAAGCGCGCCAGGTTGGAGAATAAAGACGCCTGCGCATCGCGAGACGTGCCCCAGACCTCGTAGCCCTTATCGAGGAGCAGTCGCGCCAGGTAGGCCCCGNNTTTCTGTAGACATCCAGCGTTTCCGCAGCGCAACGATCCCACGAGAAAAGGCCAAGGCGCGCCCGTCCCTTCTCGACGAGAGCGCTGCGATGCTCATCTGAGCCCACCACTCGCTCAATCGCTTCGCGCATCGACTCCACGTCGGCCGGATCAAAATATTCTCCTCCGTTTCCCACGACCTCGGGGATGGAACTCGTATTGCCGCAGACCACTGGGCAATCGTGGGCCATCGCTTCCAATGGGGGGATGCCGAAGCCTTCATAGAGGGAGG
>DONB01000219.1 GCA_003510325.1 Thiobacillus sp.
GATGCCGCGGCCGTTGTCGGTGAGGCTGACCTGCAGGCTGTCGTCCTCGCGCGCCAGCTTGAGTTTGACCCGGGTGGCGCCGGCGTGCTTGGCGACATTGGTCAGCGCTTCCTGCACGATGCGGAACACGGCGATCGCGGCGTCGGGGTCGAGCGGAATGGACTCGTCGGTGGCGCTGAACCGGTAGGCGATATCGGTGTTGAGGGCAAAGCGCTTCAGCTGCCATTTGATGGCCGGGACGATACCCAGGTCCAGCGCGGCTGGCCGCAGGTTGGACGCGATGCGGTGGGCGGCCTCGAATGTCTGGTCGACCACCTGGTCGAGGTAGTCGGTGCGCTGGATCAGCCGGGTGGCATCGGGTGGCAAGTTGGCCTTCAGCCACGACAGCACGATCTTGATGGCGGTGAGGTTGCCGCCGAGGTCGTCGTGTACCTCGCGGGCCAGGTGCACGCGTTCCTGCTCCTTGACCTTTTCCACATGCGAGGCCAGTGCGCTCACCTGTTCCCGCGAGCGCCGGATTTCGGCTTCGGCCTGCTTGCTCTGGGTGACGTTGAGCATGATGCCGTCCCAGATCAGGTTGCCAGCCACCTTGCGCTGGCTGACGCGGATCGACACCCATTTCACGTCCGCCCAGGCTTTCATCCAGATGCGGCCTTCCCAGTTGAAACTCAGGTGGCCGCCGTCGGCCTNNAGAAGCGTTCCGGTCGGGCACACAGGGCGGATGCCTTGAGGTCGAGCAGTTGCTCGGATTGCTCGCTGGCATAGCGCAGCATGGGAGGCGAATCGTGCCGGCGCATGATCTGGAAAGCCATGCCGGGGATATGCGCCACGATCGCGCGCAGGTCCGATTCCGAGTGTGCCAGCGCCTGCCGCGTGGCCTCGCGCTGGCTGACGTCGTTGGCAATGCAGATGAAAACCGGTTTGTCGTAATCGCCCGAATAGCGCAGCCGGGCTTCGACCGGATAGCGGGTGCCGTCGCGGCGCTGGAAATGCACGTTGAGGGCGGTCCGGCGTTTCTTGCCGTTTTTCAGCAGGGCCAGCAGGGTGCTGAACGAACGGGCGTCCTGGGGGGCCATCAGGTCCAGCGGCGTCAGTTTCTGCAAGGCCTTGAGCCGGTGCTGCAGATTGTGCGTGGCGGCGGGGTTGCCCTGGACGATATGCAGCGTGTCCGCGTCGAACACCAGCACTTCGGTGGTGGATTCCTGCAAAATCGACAACAGCAGCGCGCCTTCGTCGGCAGCATTGAATGAAGCCATGTTCCTCCTGGTGATCCGTCCTGAAACGGCAACAATCCGGTTCAGCTTGAGCCCGGCATTATCGGGGCAAATCGCCTGTCCCGCCGACTGTCTTGAAAGCGGGGCAATTCCCCCACATCTACTAAGCTGAACAATGAGGGACTGCCTTATGTCTGCCATCCGACCCGCTGCCGTTGCCGGCCTGTTCTACCCGGACGATCCGGCCCAACTCAGGCGCACCGTCGCCGACCTGCTCGCAAGCGTCCAGCCTGGCGCCGCATCGCCCGCGCCCATNNCCCGCGCCCAAGGCGCTGATCGTGCCACACGCCGGTTATATCTATTCCGGCGCGGTCGCCGCCAGCGCCTATGCCCGGCTGGGGGCGTTGCGCGGCCGTGTCCGCCGGGTGGTGCTGCTCGGCCCCGCCCATCGCGTCCATGTGCGGGGCCTGGCGCTGCCCGAGGTGGAGCGCTTTGCCACCCCGCTCGGCGACGTGGCGCTGGATCAGGCCGGCATGCGGGCGATTGCCGGCCTGCCGCAGGTGGTCCGCAGTGGGGCGGCGCACCAGATGGAGCATTCGCTTGAGGTGCAGCTGCCTTTCCTGCAGCAGGTCCTGGGCGATTTCCAGCTGCTGCCGCTGGCGGTGGGCGAGGCCACTGCGGCCGAGGTGGCCGAGGTGCTGGAAACCGTGTGGGGCGGCGACGAGACGCTGATCGTGATCAGTTCCGACCTGTCGCATTTCCTGCCCGACGCGCTCGCCCGCAAGGTGGACGGCGAAACGGTGGAGGCCATCCTGGCTCTGGATTCGCACCTCAATCACGAACAGGCCTGCGGGGCCACGCCGGTCAACGGCCTGCTGCTGGCGGCGCGCAGGCACGGCCTGCACCCGGTGGCGCTGGACGTGCGCAATTCCAGCGATACCGCCGGCGACCCCGATCGGGTCGTCGGCTATGCCGCCTTTGCTTTTCAGGCAGAAGCCGGTCCGGACCAGCCGGATGCGGAAAAGGGCTCGACCCTGCTGAAGCTGGCGCGCAACGAAATCGCCTCCCGGCTGGGCCAGGCGGCGGCGAAGCCTGTCAAGGCCGACTGGCTGCAGGAGCCGGGTGCGAGCTTCGTCACGCTGACCCGACAGGGCGAACTGCGCGGCTGCATCGGTACCTTGGAAGCGCACCGTTCGCTGGAAATCGATGTGCGCGAGAACGCAGTGGCGGCGGCGTTCCGCGATCCCCGCTTCATGCCGCTGACCCGGGACGAGTTCGAAGGCATCCGGGTCGAGGTGTCGGTCCTGACGCCGGCCGAGACGATGGTCGTGAACGACGAAGCCGCGGCGCTGGCCGCGTTGCGGCCGAACGTCGACGGCGTGGTGTTCGAGTACGGCCATTACCGCAGCACCTTCCTGCCGCAGGTATGGGAACAGCTGCCCGAGCCGGCTGAATTCCTCGCGCATCTGAAGCGCAAGGCCGGGCTGCCGATGGATTTCTGGGCCGAGCAGGTGCGCCTGTCGCGCTATACCGTCAGCAAGTGGAAGGAGGNNTCCGATGTCTTCCGCGTCATTCTCAAGGAGGTGGCCGCATGAGCAGTGAGCCTCGGCACGTGCGAACGACCGCGAATGCGGCCGCCAGCGACGCGCTACACCATGCATTCCACGACATTCTGAAAGAGGGGGCAGCATGAGCATTCCCGAATCGCACTACCCGGCGCGCTGGTGGCAGGTGCTGCCCGACGGCCGCATCCAGTGCGACCTGTGCNNAGCAAGCTGCACGAGGGCCAGCGCGGCCTGTGCTTCGTGCGCAAGATGGAAGGCGGCAAGATGGTGCTCACCACCTACGGCCGCTCGTCCGGCTTCTGCGTCGATCCCATCGAGAAGAAGCCGCTCAACCACTTCTATCCGGGCAGCTCGGTGTTTTCCTTCGGCACCGCCGGCTGCAACCTGGCGTGCAAGTTCTGCCAGAACTGGGACATTTCCAAGTCGCGCGAGACCGACACCATGGTCGACCGCGCGATGCCGGATGAAATCGCCAAGGCGGCGGAGCAAAGCAGCTGCAAGAGCGTCGCCTTCACCTACAACGATCCGGTGATCTTCGCCGAATACGCGATGGACGTGGCCGATGCCTGCCACGCGCGCGGCCTCAAGACCGTGGCGGTCACCGCAGGCTACATCACCGAGGAGCCGCGCCGCGAGTTCTATTCCAGGATGGACGCGGCCAACGTCGACCTCAAGGCCTTCACCGACGATTTCTACGTCAAGCTGACCGGCGCGCATCTGCAGCCGGTGCTCGACACGCTGGTGTACCTCAGGCGCGAGACCGACGTCTGGTTCGAGATCACCACGCTGCTGATCCCCGGCCACAACGATTCCGATGCCGAGCTCTCGGCGCTGAGCCAGTGGATCCTGCGCGAACTCGGCCCCGACGTGCCGCTGCACTTCTCCGCCTTCCATCCCGACTGGAAGATGAGGGATGTGCCGCCGACGCCGCCGGCCACGCTCACCCGTGCGCGCGACATCGCGCTGAAGGTCGGGCTGCACTACGTCTATACCGGCAACGTGCACGACACCACCGGCGGCACCACCTTCTGCCCGAGCTGCCACGAGGCGCTGATCGTGCGCGACTGGTATCGCATCGACCACTACGGTCTCACGCCCGACGGCCACTGCTCACACTGCGGCAGCGCCATCGCCGGCCGCTTCGGCGCGTTCAGCCATCCCTTCGGCAACCGCCGCATCCCGATCGCCATGCACAGGGAGGGCCGGGCATGAGCGCCGCCACCCTGGTTCATATCCCCGCCGGCGGCGTCACCGTCGAAGGCATGCTGGACATCCCCGACGACGCCGTCGGGCTGGTGCTGTTCGCCCACGGCAGCGGGNNATGTTGCCGGCGTGCTGCGCGCGGCAGGTGTCGGCACGCTGCTGATGGACCTGCTGACGCCGGAAGAGGACCGCGATTATTCGCGCCGCTTCGACATCGGTCTGCTGACCGGGCGCCTGCTGGAAGCCACCCGCTGGGTTGCTGCGCAGGAGGTCACGCGGAACCTGCCGCTCGGCTTCTTCGGCGCCAGCACCGGCGCCGCCGCCGCGCTCGATGCCGCCGCGGCCCTGGGCGACAAGGCTCGCGCCGTCGTTTCGCGCGGCGGCCGTCCCGACCTCGCCAGCGAACAGGCGCTGCTGAATGTCCGTGCGCCGACCCTGCTGCTGGTTGGGGGCTATGACGACGGCGTGATCGATCTCAACCAGCTGGCCTACGACCAGCTGCACTGCGAGAAGGCGATGGAGATCGTTCCCGGCGCCACCCATCTGTTCGAGGAACCCGGCACGCTGGAGGAGGTGGCGCGCCAGGCGGCGGACTGGTTCGTGCGGCATCTGCCTGCATCCCGGACCTGAGCGGGCTGGCCGCCCGCAAGGCGACATGGCATGATCGGACGCATGCCACCGGATAACGCCAACTCCGCCGTCTTCGTCGCCCGCGGCCTCACCAAGGTCTACCGCATGGGCGAGGTCGAGGTGCAGGCGCTGCGCGGCATCGACCTCACCCTCTATCGCGGCGAGCTGGTGGTGCTGCT
>DONB01000186.1 GCA_003510325.1 Thiobacillus sp.
TTGTGCGGCATGGTGGACGAGCCCACCTCACCCGCCTTCACCTTCTGCTTGAAGTAGCCGACCGAGATGTAGCCCCAGACGTCACGGTTGAAATCGATCAGGATGGTATTGGTGCGCGCGATGGCATCGTACAGTTCGGCCATCGCGTCGTGCGGTTCGATCTGGATGGTGTAGGGGTTGAAGCTCAGCCCCAGTTCCATCACGAAGCTGCGCGCGAAGTGCTCCCAGTCGAGTTCGGGATAGGCCGACAGGTGCGCATTGTAGTTGCCGACCGCGCCGTTGACCTTGCCCATCAGATCGACCGCGCCGATGGCATCCCAGGCACGGCGCAAACGATAGACGACGTTGGCGAGTTCCTTGCCGACCGTGGTCGGCGAGGCGGGNNGCGCCCTTGAGCATCAGCGCGTGGCTGAGGTTGTTGATGTCTTCCGAGGTGCAGGCGAAATGGATGAACTCGGACACCGCCGCGATTTCGGCGCTGGCTTTCGTTTTTTCCTTGAGGAAATATTCCACCGCTTTCACATCGTGATTGGTGGTCGCCTCGATGGCCTTGACGCGCTCGGCATCCGCCACTGAAAAGCGGTCGGCGATGCCGTCGAGCAGCGCGATCGCATCGGCGGAAAACGCCGGCACCTCGGCGATTTCGGGCTCGGCCGCGAGCGCCTTCAGCCATTCGATCTCGACGATGACGCGGTATTTGATCAGGGCATATTCGCTGAAGAAATCGCGCAGTGCGGCAGTCTTGCTGCCGNNTATTGATTGTCTGTTTCTGTTAGACGGCGCGCCGATCGCGCCGCTTCAAACGGTTCGCCGATCCGCGCCATCCTAAACAGTGCGCCGATCGCGCACGGCCTGCGCCAGGGTGCCGCTGTCGACGTATTCCAGTTCGCCGCCCACCGGCACGCCGCGCGCCAGGCGGCTGACCTTGATGCCACGCGCCTTCAGCAGCTCGCCGATGGTATGCGCGGTGGCTTCGCCTTCCGGCGTGAAGTTGGTCGCCAGGATCACTTCCTCGACCACGCCGTCAAGCGCGCGATTGATCAGCCGATCGAGATGGATCTCGCGCGGGCCGATGCCGTCGAGCGGGCTCAAGCGCCCCATCAGCACGAAATACAAGCCACCGTAGCTCTGCGTTGCTTCCATCATGTTGAAGTCGGCCGGCATCTCCACCACCGCCAGCTGCCGTTTGTCGCGGCGCGGGCTGGCGCAGACCTCGCAGACTTCCGCTTCGGAAAAGTTGTTGCACAGGCGGCAGTGGTGCAGGTGCGTCAGCGCATGGTTGAGCGCCCCCGCCAACGCTTCGGCGCCGCGGCGGTCGCGCTGCAGCAGATGATAGGCCATGCGTGCCGCCGACTTGGGGCCGACCCCGGGCAGCACGCGCAGGGCGCCGATCAGGTGTTCCAGCGCGGCAGGTTGCACGGATGGCGCCTCAGAACGGCAGCTTCATTCCCGGCGGGATCGGCAGGCCGGCGGTCACGCCGGCCATCTTTTCCTGCACCGTGGATTCGACCTTGCGCACCGCATCGTTCACCGCCGCAGCCACCAGGTCTTCCAGCATTTCGCGGTCGTCCGTCATCAGGCTGGGGTCGATGCTGACGCGGCGCACGTCGTATTTGCAGGTCATCGTCACCTTGACCATGCCGGCGCCGCTCTGTCCTTCGATCTCGATTTCGGCCAGCTTGGCCTGCATCTTGGCCATGTTGTCCTGCATCTGCTGAACCTGCTTCATCATGTTGCCGATGCCGCCCTTCATCATGGGTGTTCTCCTAGGGGTTGTATGGTGGATGCGTCGATCTGGCCGCCAAACTGGTCGACCAGCTCGCGCACGAAAGGATCCGATTCGATCGCGGCCACGGCGTCACGCTGACGCGCTTCCTTGATCCGCGTGCGCACCTGCTGCGGCGTCTGCTCGGCGGCGGCGCCGATTTCGAATGTCACCTGCAAGGCCGCGCCGTACCTGTCGCGCAGCGTCGACACCAGCTTGTCCTGATAGGCGCGATCGAGCAGATGCTTGTGCGCTTCGCCCACCCGCAGCGTGATCGCGTCGTCCGCCTGCGATACCAGTTCGCAGTGATCGGCGAGCATTTTGGCCATGCCGCCGAGACGCAGCTCGGCCACGACGGCGAGCCAGTCCCAGGCCGCACGCGGCGAAGGTTCGCGGGCATGCAGTTGCGTGGCGGCAGGTGCGGGCGCCGCGACGGCCGCGACCGGCACGGCCTCGGCTCGCGGCTCAGCGGCCGCCACGGCTGCAGGTCGCTCACCGGAGGCGATCACCGGCGCAGCGGCGCGCGGCGCAGGCTCGGTCGGCGCCGGCACCGGGCGCGCTGCCGGCACGGCACGCGGCGTGCTGTTGGCTGAGCCCGGCGCAAAGGCCAGCATGCGCAGCAGCGTCATGCAGAAGCCGGAATACTCGTCCGGCGCATACGGCAGGTCGCGACGGCCGTTCAGGGCGATCTGGTAGAACAGCTGCACGGTTTCGGCGTCCAGCTGCGCGGCGGCAGCCTGCATCCGCTCGGCATCGGGGCTGCTTTCCGCTGCGCCGGGCGCATGCAGAATCAGCGCCAGCTGGGTGAGCAGGTTGCCCATGTCCTGCAACGCGGCGTCGAAGGCGATGCCGCCTTCCGCCAGTTGCCGCGCCTGCTCCAGCAGCGCATCGCCATTCTGCGCTGCCAGCGCATCGAGCAGATCGAACAGGTAATCGCGCCGCACCGAGCCGAGCATGGCCTCGACTGCCGTCGCCTCGACCTTGCCGCCGCCGTAGGCGATCGCCTGGTCGGTGAGCGACAGCGCATCGCGCATGCTGCCGGCGGCAGCGCGTGCCAGCAGGTTCAGCGCCGCCGGCTCACAGGCGACGTGTTCCTGCTCCAGCACTTCGCCCAGATGCTGTGCCACCAGCACCGGCGTCATCGGCTTCAGGTTGAACTGCAGGCAGCGGGACAGCACCGTTACCGGAATCTTCTGCGGATCGGTAGTCGCGAGAATGAACTTCACGTGCGCCGGCGGCTCTTCCAGCGTTTTCAGCATGGAGTTGAACGCCGGCTTCGACAGCATGTGCACTTCGTCGATGATGTAGACCTTGTAGCGCCCCACCGTCGGCGCGTACTGCGCGTTGTCGAGCACTTCGCGCATGTTGTCGACGCCGGTGTTCGACGCCGCATCGAGCTCGAGCAGGTCGACAAAGCGCCCGGCGTCAATCTGGGTGCAGGCGGAGCACACGCCGCACGGCGTCGCGGTCACCCCGGTTTCGCAGTTGAGGCACTTGGCGAGGATGCGCGCCAGCGTGGTCTTACCCACCCCGCGCGTGCCGGTCAGCAGATAGGCATGGTGCAGCCGCCCCTGGGTCAGCGCGTTGGACAGCGCCTGCACCACATGCTCCTGGCCCTTGAGATCGGCAAACGCGCGCGGCCGCCACTTGCGCGCCAGCGCAAGTGCGGGGGAAGCGGAATCGCCGAAGAGATCAGTCATGGGTTATTCAATAAGGCGGGAACCATTCCAGGCTGCTTTCAAACGGAGACAAGGCGGAGCGCCGCAGACAGTACATCACAGTACGACAAGGCGCGACAACGCAGTATCCGTTTGAAAGCAGCCTGGAATGGNNTGCTTCCTTCCGGACCTGACCCGATTCACGACCTAGCCATGCGGGGAGACCCGCCACCCGCATTTTAACCCGGAAGCGGGTCTATTCCTCATCCGCCGGCGCGGTCAGCCGGCGTTTTTTCACTGCATCGGCCAGCATGCGCAGCAAGGGAAGGGTGTCGTCCCAGCCGATGCAGGCGTCGGTGATGGACTTGGCGTATTCCAGCGGCTGACCCACGACCAGATCCTGGCGCCCTGCGTTCAGATGGCTTTCGATCATCGCGCCGATGATGCGGGTATCGCCGCCGGCCACCTGCGCGGCCACGTCGGCGCCGACGTCCATCTGGCGCTGGTACTGCTTGCTCGAATTGGCGTGCGAGAAGTCGATCATCAGCTGCTGGCGCAGGCCGGCTGCGGCCAGTTCGCCGCACGCCAAGTTGACGCTCGCAGCGTCGTAGTTGGGCGCCTTGCCGCCGCGCAGGATGACATGCGCGTCTTCGTTGCCCGAGGTGCTGAACACGCCGACGTGGCCCGACTTGGTGATGGAAATGAAGTGGTGGCGCGCGGCCGCCGCCTTGATCGCGTCGACCGCGATGCGCAGACTGCCGTCGGTACCGTTCTTGAACCCCACCGGGCAGGACAGGCCGGACGCCAGCTGGCGGTGCGACTGCGATTCGGTGGTGCGCGCGCCGATCGCGCCCCAGCTCACCAGGTCGGCGATGTATTGCGGCGAGATCAGATCGAGGAAT
>DONB01000104.1:0-128 GCA_003510325.1 Thiobacillus sp.
GTGGCCAAGATCGAAGAGTAAGGCGGGCGGCAGAAAACAAGGCCGGGCTCGGTGCGGTGGGTTTGCGCCGAGCCCGGCCTTCAAGAATACAGGCCAATAGCTCAATTGGTAGAGCGTCGGTCTCCAAA
>DONB01000104.1:134-4354 GCA_003510325.1 Thiobacillus sp.
GGCGGGTGTGGTGGCCGGCACGTCAGCCCCGGGCAAGCAGTTTTTTCGCTTTGCGCTCGATTCGCGCGATGAAGCCAGGAAGGTTGTCTGGCCGACCCGCAAGGAGACGGTTCAGATGACGGGTGTGGTCATGGCTTTCGTGGTCGTGATGGCCCTCTTCATGTGGGCGGTCGACGGAATTTTGTTGTGGCTGGTCAAGCTGGCCATGGGACAGGGGAGTTGAGTATGCGGTGGTATGTGGTTCATGCCTACTCCGGCNNAACGGCCAGAAGCGCACCACCGAACGCAAGTTTTTCCCTGGCTACGTGCTGGTGGAAATGGTGATGGACGACGACACCTGGCACTTGGTGAAGAGCACGCCCAAGGTCACCGGATTCGTCGGTGGCACGGCGACCAAGCCTGCGCCGATTTCCGAAAAGGAAGTCCAGTCCATCATGGACCAGATGCGCGAGGGTGTAGAGAAGCCCAAGCCCAAGGTGCTGTTCGAGGTGGGCGAGACGGTGCGTGTCATCGACGGCCCGTTCACCGACTTCAACGGCAATGTGGAAGAAGTGAATTACGACAAGAGCAAGTTGCGCGTGTCGGTGATGATTTTTGGCCGGGCGACACCCGTCGAACTGGGTTTCGGTCAGGTCGAGAAAAGCTGAGCCGGGCTGTTTTTATTGAACAGCCTGGTTCGGTCAAATATCCGGTTATCCGGAGAGGAGCGCGAGTAGGGCAACCGAAAGCGCGCTGGTACTCACTTTAAGGAGCCATCATGGCAAAGAAGATTGTCGGCTATATCAAGCTGCAAGTGNNAACATCATGGAATTCTGCAAGGCGTTTAACGCCAAGACCCAGGGCATGGAGCCTGGTCTGCCGATTCCGGTCGTGATCACTGCGTTCGCGGACAAGAGCTTTACCTTCATCATGAAGACGCCGCCCGCAACGGTGCTGATCAAGAAGGCGATCAAGCTCGACAAGGGCAGCGCCCGGCCGCATCTGGACAAGGTGGGCACGATCACCCGCGCCCAGCTGGAAGAGATCGCCAAGACCAAGGAACCCGATCTGACCGCGGCCGACATGGACGCTGCAGTGCGCACCATCGCAGGTACGGCCCGTTCCATGGGCATCAACGTGGAGGGAGTCTGAGATGGCTAATGCATCCAAGCGCTTGCGCGCACTCAAGGAAAAAATCGACCGCAACCGCAACTATCCGGTTGCCGACGCCCTGCAACTGGTCAAGGAAACCGCGACTGCCAAGTTCGACGAGTCGGTCGACGTGGCGGTGAATCTCGGCGTTGATGCCCGCAAATCGGACCAGATGGTTCGCGGTGCCGTGGTGCTGCCGAAAGGTATCGGCAAGACCGTTCGCGTCGCCGTGTTCGCCCAGGGCGACAACGCGCAAAAGGCCAGGGACGCCGGTGCCGACATCGTCGGCTTCGACGATCTGGCGGCCGAGATCAAGGGCGGCAAGATGGATTTCGACGTGGTGATCGCCACCCCCGACGCAATGCGCGTTGTCGGCCAGCTCGGCCAGATCCTCGGTCCGCGTGGCCTGATGCCGAACCCCAAGGTGGGCACGGTGTCGCCGGACGTGGTGGGCGCTGTGAAGAACGCCAAGGCCGGTCAGGTGCAGTACCGCACCGACAAGGGCGGCATCGTGCACTGCACGATCGGTCGTGCCTCGTTCAGCGTCGATGACCTGAAGGAAAACCTGGCTGCGCTGCTGGATGCGCTTCAGCGCGCCAAGCCGGCCAGCTCCAAGGGCGTCTATTTCAAGCGTTTGTCGGTGTCGTCGACCATGGGCGTGGGCGTCCGTGTCGACCAGGCCAGCGTCAGCGCGTAATTTGATTGCGGGCAACTCCGCAAGGGGTGCCCGAAAGAACTTTGGGCCGCCAGCCAGATGTTTGGTTGGCGGGTTGTCAAAGACCGTAGGCATCCGCAAGGATTTAATTCGAGCGGCGTGGCAAATGGGCGATGGAAGTTTCCGTCCTCTGTTTTCCATCATGCAGAACCTACGCAGATGGCGTTCCCCAGCAGGATTTTCCTGTCAAGGCCGCCAGCCGGAGCGCCCCGTGGGCACAAGCGGTCAGCGCTCCGTAACTGAGAAGGAGGTAAGACCTTGAGTCTGAATCTTGAAGAAAAGAAGGCCGTCGTTGCCGAGGTCGCTGCGCAGGTTGCAGCGGCCCAGACGGTTGTCGTTGCCGAATACCGCGGCATCAAGGTGGAAGATCTGACCCAGCTGCGCGCGAAAGCACGCAAGGAAGGGGTCTATCTGCGCGTGTTGAAAAACACGCTGGTGCGCCGCGCGATCGCGGATACGCCGTTTGCAGGCATTGCCGACCAGCTGGTCGGTCCGCTTGCCTACGGAGTGTCCAAGGATCCTGTGGCCGCCGCCAAGGTGATGCACGAGTTCGCCAAGACCAATGACAAGTTCGTCATCAAGGCCGGTGCCATGCCCAACTTCATCATGTCCGCCAAGGACGTGGGGAATCTGGCCAGCATGCCCAGCCGCGATGAACTGTTGTCCAAGCTCTTGGGCACCATGCAGGCCCCGGTTGCGCAATTCGTTCGCACGCTCAACGAAGTGCCGACCAAGTTCGTTCGCGGACTGGCTGCGGTGCGCGACAAGCAGGCCGCCTGAGCGGCCTGACGACATCCGAATCGACGATATTGTTTTTTTAATCTGAAGCACATTGACAGGAGTAATACAAATGGCTGTTGCAAAAGCTGACATTCTGGACGCCATCGCTGGCATGACCGTCCTCGAGCTGTCCGAGCTCATCAAGGAAATGGAAGAGAAGTTCGGCGTTTCCGCCGCTGCCGCCGCGGTTGCCGTGGCTGCCCCCGCTGCCGGTGGCGCTGCCGCTGCCGCAGAAGAGCAGACCGAGTTCACCGTGATGCTGAATTCCGCTGGCGAAAAGAAAGTGGAAGTCATCAAGGTGGTGCGTGCTGCAACCGGTCTGGGTCTGAAAGAAGCCAAGGACCTGGTCGACGGCGCCCCCAAGGCCGTGAAGGAAGGCGCCAACAAAGCCGATGCCGACGCGCTGAAAAAGCAGTTGGAAGAAGCTGGCGCTACCGTCGAAATCAAATAAGTCAACGGACCCCAGGGCGGAGCGTGCAAGCGCACCGCCTGCTTCCGGTGACGAAATTGATTCGATCGTGTGTTGCGGGGAAACCCGCAGCAGACGCAAGCAGCAAATACCCGGAACCCGGAATCGGCTTCCGGGTCGTTTGCTTTTTNNCGCTGGCCGTAGCCCACGTGCCCGCCCGCCCCTGATCGTCAAGGAGACCCCATGGCTTACACCTTTACCGAGAAAAAACGTCTGCGCAAGAGCTTTGCCAGTCGCACCAACACCCTTCCGGTGCCGTTTCTTCTGGCGACCCAGCTTGATTCCTATCGCGCCTTCCTGCAGGAAGGCCGTTCGCGCGACGAGCGCCTGAACGAAGGCCTGCAAGCCGCGTTCACCTCGATCTTCCCGATCGTCAGCCACAGCGGCAATGCCCGCCTGGAATACGTCAGCTACCTGCTGGGCGAGCCGGTGTTCGACATCAAGGAATGCCAGCAGCGCGGCCTGACCTATTGCGCGCCGCTGCGCGCCAAGGTGCGTCTGGTGATCATGGACAAGGAAGCGTCCAAGCCGACGATCAAGGAAGTCAAGGAACAGGAAGTCTACATGGGCGAGATTCCGCTCATGACCNNTTCCGTGTCGACCGCCGCCGCAAAATGCCGGTCACCATCCTGCTGAAAGCGCTGGGCTACACGCCGGCCACCATCCTGGATGATTTCTTCAGCAAGGACACGTTCTACATCAACAGCCAGGGCGTGCAGTTCGAACTGGTTCCCGAGCGCCTGCGCGGCGAGATCGCCCGCTTCGACATCTGCGGCAAGGACGATCACGTCATCGTGCCGAAGGACAAGCGCATCACTGCCAAGCACATCCGCGAACTCGACGCCGCCGGCGTCAAGAAGTGGGCCGTGCCGGCCGAGTTCGTGGTGGGCCGCGTGCTGTCTCACGACGTGGTCGACAAGAACACCGGCGAACTGGTGGCGCGCGCCAACGACGAGATCACCGAAGAACTGCTGACCAAGCTGGCCGCGGCTGGTGTGGACAAGTTCCACACGCTCTACACCAACGACCTCGACCACGGCGCCTTCATTTCGCAGACGCTGCGCACCGACGACACCACCGATGAGTATGCGGCCAAGGTCGCGATCTACCGCATGATGCGCCCGG
>DONB01000025.1 GCA_003510325.1 Thiobacillus sp.
CTGGTCATCGCGGCGCGGGCGCCGACGCTGTTCGGCCGGTTGATGGCGGCCACGCTGAGCCTCAATCTGTTCACCTATGCCTTCGTCAACATGGGCATGGTGTCGGGCATCCTGCCGGTGGTGGGCGTGCCCTTGCCGCTGATGAGTTATGGCGGCACCGCGCTGATCACGCTGCTGCTCGGCATGGGCATTTTGATGAGCGTGGCGACGCATCGCCAACTCAACAAAACCTGACAGGCTAAAATGTGCGCATGAATGCCCTTCTGATCCTGAGCACGGCGGCCCTGGGCCTGGCGCTTGCCGGCTGCGCCAGCACCCCGCCCGCCAAGCAGGCTTCGACCCCGCAGAAGAGCGGCGGCTACTATCTAGACGATGGCCCCGAAGCCACCCCGCCGGCGAATCTCGACGCCGTGCCCGACGCGGTGCCGCGCGACGAGCCGCTGCATCGCTTTGCCAATCGCACCTATGTTGCGCTGGGCAACACCTATACGCCGCAAACCACGCGCCGCCCGCATCGCGAGGAAGGCCTGGCGTCCTGGTACGGGCGCCGCTTCCACGGCAAGAAAACCGCGTCGGGCGAACCCTACGACATGTATGCGATGACCGCCGCGCATCCCACCCTGCCGATCCCCAGCTATGCGCGGGTCACGGCGCTGAACAGCAACAAGTCCGTGGTGGTGCGCATCAACGATCGCGGGCCGTTTCACAGCAAGCGCGTCATCGATCTCTCATACACCGCTGCCCACAAGCTCGGCTACATCAAGCAGGGCAGCACCCGGGTGCGGGTGGAAAGCCTCGATCCGGCCGCCTACGATACCCAGGGCGAAGCGATCATCGAAGGCGTCTATCTGCAGGTGGGGGCATTTTCGAATGCCGACAATGCGCGTCAGCTGCTGGCACGTCTGCTGCGCGAACTCGAACTCGATGCCAGCCAGACGCGCGTGGTGCTCAACGGCAGTCTGCACCGGGTGCAGCTTGGCCCGTATCCCAGCGACGACGCCGCGCATTCGGACCGTGCGCGGGTGCGGGAACGTCTCGACCTGAATGCAGTCCTGGTCAGACGCGATTGAATTTGAGGTTAGGCATGAAAATTTTCTGGCTGGGGTTGGCGCTCCTGTTTTCTGCATCCGCATGGGCGGCTCCGGCCGGCATCGCGGCACGCGCCTGGATCGTGATCGACCAGTCGAGCGGACGCGAACTGGCCTCGCACCAGGCCGACCTGCCGCTGGCACCGGCCTCGCTGACGCAACTGATGACGGCCTATGTACTGCTGGGCGA
The DNA here is from genome assembly GCA_003510325.1 of Thiobacillus sp. Taxonomy (GTDB): domain Bacteria; phylum Pseudomonadota; class Gammaproteobacteria; order Burkholderiales; family Thiobacillaceae; genus Thiobacillus. Next base: position 1,279 of record DONB01000025.1, read on the forward strand.
CATCAAAAGGAACAAGCTGAGCCTGGGGGAGTCCCTGAGCGTTCCGGAAATCGCCACCCGGGTTGACGGTGCGCGCATCTTCCTCAAGGAGGGCGACCGGGTCAGCGTCGACACTCTGCTGCAGGCGATGTTGGTGCACTCGGCCGGCGATGCCACGCTCACGCTGGTCACGACAGTCGATGGCCGAGAGGACCGGTTCGTCGAGCGCATGAACCGAGAAGCCCAACGCCTCGGCATGACGAAAACCCGCTTCATGAACGCCACCGGCCTGACCGAACCCGGCCATGTCTCGAGCGCACGCGACCTGGCCCTGCTGGGCCGCGCGCTGGCGCGCGATTTTCCTNNGCGACAGCACGGTGAACGGACTCAAGGTCGGCCGAACCGTCCAGGCCGGCTACTGCATGGTGGCGTCGGCCCGGCGCGGCGACCAGCGCCGCATTGCCGTGGTGCTGGGCGGGCGATCCGATGCGCAGCGGACCCAGGACGCCCTGCGTCTGCTGAATTACGGTTTCGAGAATTTCGACAGCGTATTGCTTTATCGCGCGCAGCAAGCGGTCAAGGTGGCGAATATCTACCGCGGCGCGCGCGCATCGGTGAGCATGGGGTTTGCACAGGATTTCCATGTGCTGCTTCCGCGCGGCAGCGCGTCGCGCGTCAAGGCCGAAATCATCACCCAGCAGCCGATCGTGGCGCCGCTGCGCAAGGGGCAGCGCATGGGCACGCTGCGGCTGTTGCTCGACGGCAAGCCGCTGGGCGACTACCCGCTGGTCGCGCTGCACGACGTCGCCGTGGCCGGTATTTTCGGTCGCGGCTGGGATTCGATCCGCTTGTTCTTTGCCCAATGAGCGTCTATCTCAACGGCCGGTTTTTGCCGCTGGCCGAGGCCAGCATTCCTGTGCTCGACCGCGGCTTCATCTTCGGCGACGGCGTCTACGAGCTGGTTCCGGTGTACTCGAACAAGCCGTTCAGACTGGCAGAACATCTGCGCCGCCTGCAGGGCAGCCTCGACGGCATCCGCCTTGCCAACCCGCACGACCTGGAGGGATGGCGCGAACGCATCCTGCAGTTGATCGCCCTGCAGGATTTTTCCGACCAGTCGCTCTACATCCAGGTGACGCGCGGTGTCGCCCCGCGCGACCACGCCTTCCCCAAGGGCGTGGCGCCGACCGTCTTCATGCTCGCGCAACCACTGGTGACCGCCACGCCCGCGCAGAAAGCGGCGGGCGTGTGCGCCGTGACCGCTGTCGACAACCGCTGGCTGCGCTGCAATATCAAGGCGATCTCGCTGCTGGCCAACATCCTGCTGCGGCAGCAGGCGACCGACGTCGACTGCGCCGAAACGGTGATGTTGCGCGACGGCTTCCTGACCGAAGGGGCGGCGAGCAACATTTTCGTGGTGAAAGACGGCGTGCTGAGGGTGCCGCCGCCGTCGAACCTGATGCTGACCGGCATCACCTATGACGTGGTACTGGAACTGGCCGCAGCGAACGACATTCCGCACGAGGTGCGGGCGATTTCCGAGGCCGAGGTTCGCGACGCCGACGAGCTGTGGATGACCTCGTCCACCAAGGAGATCATGGCGATCGTCAAACTCGATGGCGTTCCGGTCGGCGACGGCGTGCCGGGGCCCCTGGCGCAGCGGATGGAGGGGCTGTATCAGACCTTCAAGCAACAAGTGATGCGTGCATGAGCGAAGAAGAGACCTTGCTCCAATTTCCCACCGACTTCCCGATCAAGATCATGGGCGAGCGGCGCGATGATTTCGCACAGACCATGGTCGAACTGGTGCAGCGCCATGCGCCCGATTTTCGGGCCGAAACGGTCGAGATGCGGGCATCCCGCAGCGGCAACTACCTGTCGGTGACCTGCGTGGTGCGTGCTACCTCGAAAGCTCAGCTCGATGCGCTGTACCGCGAGATCACCGCGCATCCCTGGGTGAAGATGGCGCTGTGAAAAGTCAGGCGCAAAATTCAAGTTGCAAGATTCAAGAGGGCACGCAGCTCAATCCTGAGCTTTGCATTCGGTATCTGGGTCGGGTCGAGTACGCGCCGGCCTGGAGGGCGATGCAGGACTTCACCGCCCGGCGTACGGCCGACACGCCGGATGAAATCTGGCTGCTGGAACATCCGCCGGTCTACACCCAGGGTCAGGCCGGCAAGCCCGAGCATCTGATCGCCGCAACCGACATTCCGGTCATGCCGATCGACCGTGGAGGCCAGATCACCTATCACGGTCCGGGTCAGGTCGTGGCTTATGTGCTGGTCGACCTGCGCCGGCGTGGCTACGGCATCCGCGAACTGGTGACGCGCATGGAGCAGGCAGTGATCGATCTGCTGGCCGCGCATGGCGTCGCCGCCGGGCGGCTGGCCGGCGCTCCGGGGGTCTATGTCGGCGGCGCCAAGATCGCCGCGCTCGGCCTGCGGGTGAAGCACGGCTGCACTTATCACGGCCTGGCGTTCAACGTCGACATGGACCTGGCGCCGTTCGCGGCGATCAACCCCTGCGGCTACGCCGGAATGGCGGTTACGCAATGCCGTGACCTCGGCGTGAAGCTGTCGCTGCAGCAGGCGGAACAGTTGCTTGCACGCGCGTTGCAACGCGCGATCTATCTGTGAATACTTACTTGCGCCCGGGCTTATGACGAACTCGGTCGGCCCGGGCGTACAGCGATGCCGTCAGGCCATTGCTACACGTGACCGGGTGCGGAAGCGGGCGGCTGCTCCCAACATGCCGAGCCCTGCCATCAACTGCCAGATTGCCGAAGGTTCGGGCACGCTGGAGACGACCGGATCGTTGCCGTTCAGGCCGAGTGTGATCCGAATGCCATAAAACGGATTGTTGATGTCGGTTACGCTCGCCTGACCCGCCAGGAAGGCATCGCCCGTGGCGTAATCCATGCTCTGGCCAGAAATGGTCGAAAGTGCGTTGTGCGCACTGTAGTAACTGTAGGTGGCGGCAGTGCTGAGGAGCACATTGCCGAAATCGAAAAAGACCCCATTCCATGTGGCACGCAGGGGCACGTTGAGTGACCAGTTGCCCTGGATGCCGTCAATGTCCACCAGTTCTCCGAATCCTGCCCCTTCCAGGTAGAACTCGGCATCGAAGCCATACACCGAGAAGGTACCGAGCGAATAGTGGCTGATGGCCGAATAGGTCAGGGTCGATGTCCCGACTGATAACCCGGTCGGATTGGCGAACGGCGAGGCATGGAAAGTTATGGGCTGCAGGTTGTTCAGCGTGGTTTCGATACCCGGCCCAGTGAGTGCCGCTTGCCCGAGGTCAAGATGGACATTGCCCCCCAGCAGGTCCATGTTGAAATACGCCCCGTCCGGAGAAGGAAAGTCTCCCGGGACGCACAGCTTGTTGGTTCCGCACGTGCTCGCGGACGCTTGGGACGCCAGGCACAAAGCCGCGGCCGCCAGCGTGTAGGAAATTTGCTTCAATTTATTGCCCCCCAAATATTAATAATTGTTAATATTCCCCGCAGACAACAACTTATCTTTATGGGCGCAGCCTCGCTTGACGAGCCGGGTTAGTCAATAAATCTTGATTGATTTACTCGGGTATTAGTATCCTAGCTGCCTGTTTCCGGAGTACACCATGAGCACCGACACCCTGCCGACCGACCCCAAACTCCTGATGCGCTCGATCATCCAGCGCATCGCTACCGGTCCCGATTTATCCAAGAACATCAGCCGTGCCGAAGCGCATCTGGGCACCAAGGCCATCATCGACAACGTGATCGATCCGGTGCAGGTCGGCATCTACTTCATCGCCCTGCGCATGAAGCGCGAGACGATGGACGAGAACCGCGGCGTGCTCGACGCGGTGCTCGAAACCACCCGCCGCGTCACCGCCGCGGTCGACGAGGTGGTCGACATCGGCGATCCCTACGACGGCTACAACCGCTGCCTGCCTGCCGCGCCTTTTCTCGGCCCGCTGCTGGCCGAATTCGGCGTGCATGTCGTCACNNCAAGGTCGGTCCCAAGTACGGCGTCACGGCGCGCCACGTGCTGGAAGCCGCCGGCGTGCCGGTGAACCTGGCGCCTGAAGAAGCCGCGGCGCGCCTGGCCGACCCGGCGATCGGCTGGACCTACGTCGATCAGGCACAGTCCAATCCCGGCATGCACAACCTGATTCCGCTGCGCACGCAGATGATCAAGCGCCAGGTGCTGACCACGGTGGAAGTGCTGTCCAAGCCCATTCAGGGCCGCAAGAAAACCCATTTCGTCACCGGCTACGTGCACAAGCCGTATCCGCCGGTATACGCCGACCTCGCGCGCGAAGCCGGCTTCGACACCGCCTGCATCGTGCGCGGCGTCGAGGGCGGGGTGATCCCCTCGCTGCGCCAGACCGGCAAGTATTTCCATTATCACGATCGTGGCGCAGAAACGGAGGCGACCGTCGACCCGGCGGCACTGGGAATCGACCAGCCGGTGCGCGCCGTGCCGCTTCCCGGTGCGGTCGCGACCGAAGCGGGCGAGGACGAGATCGTCGCCGCCATCGACATCAAGGCCACCGCACACGCCGCCGCCGAAGCCGGCATCCTGGCGCTGAAAGGCGACCGCGGCGCGACCTACGATTCGCTGGTGCTGGCGGGATCCATCGTCCTGCACCATGTCGGCAAGGCTGCCAGCCTGGCCGATGCTGCCGCGCAGATCCGCGCCGTGCTGGATTCCGGCAAGGCCGTCGCAAGGGTCAGGTGATGAGCGACTACGTTGCCATCGCTGCCGCCGACGAACTCAAGCCGGCAGAAATGAAGCGGGTCGTCGTCTCCNNTTGCTGTGCAATGCCGGCGGCACCCATTATGTCGTCGACGAAATGTGCAGCCACGAGGACTACTCGCTGTATCTGGGCTGCATCAAGGACGGCAAGATCAAGTGTTCGCTGCACGGCAGCTACTTCGATCTCGTCACCGGCCAGCCCACCTGCGACCCTGCCGACGAGCCGATCAAGACCTACCCGGTGAAAGTCGAAGCCGGACAGGTCTGGGTCAAGGCCTGATTATCGATTGAGCAGTTCGCGTATCGCCCGGATCAGTTCCGGGTGATCGAATTCGCGTCCGCCGATGGCGCTGGCGACGATGCGCCCCTGCCTGTCGACCAGGAAGGTGGTCGGCAGTCCCGCCACGTTCCACGCCTGCATGGTGCGACTGCGGGTGTCGAGCAGGATGGGAAAGGTCGGCGCGGTGTCGAGCTGACCATTGAAGGCATCGATGGTGTCGGCATCCTCGCCCACATCGACCGCCAGCACGCTGAAGGCCTCGCTCTTGAGCGCCTGCGACAGACGTTCCATCGAGGGCATTTCGCGCCGGCACGGCGGGCACCAGGTCGCCCAGAAATTGATCAGAACCACGCGGCCCTTGAGTCGGGCGAGGTCGTGGACTGCGCCATCGAGGTCTTTCAGCCTGAGCGCTGGCGCGGGCTGGCACGTCAGCTTCGTCAGGCTGTGCGACAGGGGCGGAAGGTCGGCAGCCTGCGTCGCGGCTGCCACGCCGAACGCACAGTACGCGGCCAACGCCGCGCCCGCTGCGAATTCACGAATTTTCATCTGCACATTTCACCTGTTCGAGTTTTCCTGCATGGGTTTTGCCGCCCGCGCGCCAGACAAAGCGCAGGTCGAACTGGCCGCCGCGCGGCACGCTGAAGCTCGTCATGCCCTGATTCCAGTCGCCCGGCGCAAAGGTTTGCGCGGTGGGAAACTGCGCCCAGGTGAAGGCGATGCGCGCCGATTCGGTAACGCCCCGTTGTTTCCAGATGCGTTCCCACTCGGTTTTGCTGCGGAGGGCGCGCGGCGGCTGTCCGGCCGATTCATAACGCCAGCTGGACAGCCGGTGCTCGATCGG
>DONB01000284.1 GCA_003510325.1 Thiobacillus sp.
TGTCCGGACTCCGACTACGCCGCCAACGTCGAGCTCGCCGAGGCCCTTGTACCCGTGACGCCGCGCGCCGCGCCGCTGGAAACGATGCGCGAGGTGGATACGCCCAAGCAGACCACCTGCGAGGACGTCGCCGCATTGCTCGCCATCCCGCTGACCCGCACCGTCAAACTCATCGCCGTCATGGCGAGCGATGAACTGGTCGTGCTGCTGCTGCGCGGCGACCACATGCTGAACGAAGTCAAGCTCGGCAAGCTCCCCGGCATGGCCGATTTCCGCCTGGCGAACGAAGCCGAGATCCGCGCCGCCTTCGACTGTCCGCCCGGTTTCCTCGGGCCGGTCGGCATCGACCGCGCCAAAATCAGGCTCATCGCCGACCGTACGGTCGCAGCAATGAGCGATTTCGTCTGCGGCGCCAACAAGCCGAAACTCCACCTGGCCGGAGTCAATTTCGGCCGCGACCTGCAGGAACCGGATGTTGTGGCCGATATACGGAATGTCGTCACCGGCGACCCCAGCCCGGATGGCAAAGGCACACTGCAGCTGTGCCGCGGCATCGAGGTCGGCCATGTGTTCCAGCTCGGCAACAAGTACTCGCAGGCGATGAATGCCACCTATCTGGACGAGGCAGGCCGCGCGCAGGCGATGGAAATGGGCTGCTACGGCATCGGCGTNNTATGCTGACCTGACGGTAGCCGGATTCGACGTGCTGCTGGATGATCGCGACGAACGCCCCGGCGTAATGTTCGCCGATGCCGAATTGGTCGGTATCCCGCACCGCGTCACCGTGGGCGAGCGCGGGCTGAAGGACGGCGTGATCGAGTACCAGCCGCGTCAGGCTGCGCCCGGTCAAAGCAGCGAAGCGCAGAAAATTGCGTTCGCCGGCGCAACGGAATTTTTGAAAGGATTGCTGGAAAGCTGACATGAACAAGATCACGCACATCGGCCTTATGATCGCCGCCCTGCTGCTTGCCCTGCCCGCGCAGGCGGGCGGGCAGCGCGAGGAGGCGATGTCGGCCAATGTGCGCGCCTCGCTGCAGCGGGCTCTGGCCGACACCGCGGTCACCCGCACCGCATTTCGCAACGTCGCCGACGAGGCGGCCTGGCTGAAGGAAATGTCGCGCCGACTCGCCAAGCGCATGCCGGACGAGGCCGAACGGCTCGAATTCCTCACCACGCTGCACTGGGAAGCCTCGCGTGCCGGGGTCGATCCGCAGCTCATGCTCGGCCTGATCCAGGTCGAAAGCGGCTTCCGCAAATACGCGGTGTCGCCGGTGGGTGCGCGGGGCTACACGCAGGTGATGCCGTTCTGGGTCAAAGCCATCGGCAATTCTGACCACAACCTGTTCCAGCTGCGCACCAATTTGAGATACGGCGCGCTGATCCTGCGCCACTACATCGATATCGAACGTGGCGACCTGTTCCGTGCGCTAGGCCGCTACAACGGCAGCCTCGGGCGCCCGGAATATCCCAACCTCGTCGTCGGCGCATGGAAGCGTCACTGGGACTACACCCCACGCACCAAATCTGCCGACGCGTCTGCCGCATCACGCAGTTAAGATCAAGCCGGCAGAGGCCGGCTGACTTCTTCGGATTCCACTTGATCTCTCCGGCCGTTCGCTTCATTTTGCAATTCCGTCCGGCCGCGCCAAGCATCAAGTATCGGCACGACTGAATCACCTCGACAGGCGCTGGCCGGCATATCACCGGCGCTCTATTTTCCGCCGAAATTTCGACCAGTCGTCGCCCTTTCAACAGTTTCACTCCCAGTCATACCCACCCCTCCGCCGTTGATCCTGCTGCAGGCCTTGCCAGTCAAGGGGCCTAGCTGTATTCGCCTGCTGGCACAGCCTATGCACAACATCAGGTACAGGCCACGTGCCTGCAATACAACAACGGAGGCGACCATGGAAATGACTATGCAATTGGCCCGCACGACCAAGGGCCAGGAAGAGATCTTCAATCACGGGCACACCTTGCGGCCCAAGCATCGGCAAATCCTGTTCAGCGTCGGGAACGGCATTTCGTTTGGAGAACTGTGCCGCAAGTTGCCCAATTGCGCCGAACTGGAAGCCATGGTGAACGAACTGCTGCAAAGCGGCTTCATCCAGGCCCTGNNCGCCGCCCCGGCTGCCGCGCCCAGCGTGCCCACGGCCACAGCACCGGCACAGGCTGCGACCAGCAACCTTGAAAGTGCGCGCGCCTACGTGCTGGAATTCATGGCTGCGCTGGTCGGCACCAAATCGCCGGCCTACCGCAAGATGAGTGAAGTGCAGGACATGGCAGGGTTCGCTGCCATTCTGCCGATGTGCCACAAGGTGATCGCCGCGGTTGCTTCGCCCCACCAAGCGGCGGAAATGGAAGCCGAAGTCGCCAAACGCATGGGCGGTTGATACGCGCGCCGGGCAGCCGCTCCAGGGAGCATGCCCGCCCGGCACGCTCGTGGTTTGGAGCGCCCCTACTCCAGGATAACCAGCGGTTTAGGCTGGCAATCCGCCGCCACCACGGTGCCCGGTCGCCCCGGTATCGCACTGACCACCCCGTCAAAGGGTGCCTTGAGTTCGGCGTCCTGCAGGTTTTTTTGCGCAATCACACGGCGTGCGTTGGCGCCCGACAGCGCCGCTTGCGCGCGCACGTGACGCAGCGTGGCCGCTTCGAGCTCGCTGGTCGACGACACGGTTCGATCGAACAGCTCCTGCGATCGCTCCAGCTCACGCTTGGCATCGGCCTCGTCTGCCTGCGCGCGCGCCTGCTCCGCAATCGCCTCGTCAAGCCGGGCCTGCAGCACCGTTCTGTCCAGGCGCAGCAGTACAGCGCCTTTCTTCACGCGCTGTCCAGGCTTCACCAGCACATCGACAACCACGCCCGACACGCGAGTGGTGAGCTCCACCTTGTCCGCCGCCCAGAGCGGATTTGCGCTTGCCAACCACACCCCAGCCAGTGTCACGGCCACCATGCGCTGCTTCATTGCTGTGCTCCTTCAACAGGCGGCAGGCTGCCACCGGACAATGCTTCCAGCCGGGCCAGCGCCAGCGCCAAGCGGTATTCCACCTGCTTGCGCCGTAATTGCGCCGCCTGGGTTTCCGCCATGCTGCTTCCCAGATTGGTCTTGAGTTCGAGTTCGTACTCGGCCCGCGCACGCTCCAGCGCCCAGTCGCGATATTCGATCTGCTTGTCGGCGGCTGCGCGNNCGCGGCCGCTGCCGCGCAGCCATTCGATCTCCTGCAGGGTGGCGAGCAGCGTATCCGCGAGATCGAGCTTCAGCTTCTCCAGTTCGGCGGCGCGACGTTCCTTTTGCGCCAGTTCGCGCGCCACCCGGGCGTCCACCCGTCCCCCCTGATAAAGCGGAATACTGAACACCAGCCCTGCGCTCAGTTCATCACGGGTGGTCGATTCGCGGCTATAGCCTCCGCCAATCACTTCGGCATCGAGCATCGGGCGACGTTCGGCGCGAATCGCTGCGAGCCTTGCATCGGCGGCCACAATCTGCGCCTGCAAGGCCTGTATACGCGGATTCTTCTGCATCACCCAGGACAGCAGCGTATCGTACTCGGGCACCTCCCGGGCATTGTCCTGCAAGGCTGGCTCGTCAAGTGTGGTCGGCAATCTGTCCGGACGATACATGGCATGAGCCAGTTTCTGCCGGGCACTGCGCATGCGCTGCAGACTGGCGCTGCGGCGTTCACGCCAGTCCTGATAGAAAGCTTCCAGCCGCAACAGATCGGGGCGGTTGCCGATCCCCAGTTCGAAGCGCTCACGTGCCTTGTCCCAGTCGAGATAGGCCACGGTCATGAACTCGTTGTCGGCAACGTACTGCTGGTCAGCCAGCAGCACGTCGAAATAGCGCGCCATGATGTCGATGCGGCGCAGGCTCTCGATATTGAGCAGTTCTGCCTGGCGCGCGGCGATGTCCTGATCAGCCGCAGCAACGGCCTGGCCCGTTCGTCCGAAATCCAGCAAAGGCTTGCGCGCGACGACGCGGCCGATATTGTCAGGTTTCCAGTCGCCATCCGGGCGACGCCCGCTGCGCAGGCTGCCGTCCAGAAACAGGCTGAAATCCTGCCGGCTGGCCGCCTGCTCGCGGTCGGCGCGCGACAGCGCCAGTTCGCTCTCGGCGATGCGGCGCTCGGGATGGGCGGCGGTCACGGTGGACAGCGCCTCGTCGAGCGTAAGCCTTTCCGCTGATGACGCGGTGGACAGCGCGCACGCCAGCAACACGCTCCAGGCGGCGTGCCTCATTTGCCTTGCTTGTACTTGGTGAAGGGCTGGGTCACGTAAGCGCCCTCGGCAACGTACCGACCGAGCAGCAGGAACTCGGCTTTGTCCTTGGTGGGCCCGGTGTGGCGCGCAACCAGTTTGCCGTCAAGATCGAAGAACAGCAGCGTCGGCGTGGCACGCACACGGTTGGCAAAGGCAAAGGCCTTTTCGGTGACGTGATTGCCCTGGAAATCGGTCATTTCCGTGTCGCCGTTGACATCGACCGAATACACAAGGAATTGGGCCCGGAAGGCATCCTGCACCTCGGACTGATTAAGAATGGTGGTTTTCATGCGTTCGCAGAACGGGCATTCATCCATTTCGAAGAACAGGAAAATGCCTTTCTTGCCCTGCTTTCTGGCTTCCTGCAAATCAGCCTTGAAGTCGCCGAACTTGGGCTGAAAGAAGTGGTTGACCGGGTCACGGGTCTCCGCCCAGGTGGGCGCAGCCAGTAACAGGAAAAATGCAATGAGCAGTTGGCGCATGGTGTCTCCTCGTGTTGCAGTCGGAATTATTTTTTCGGACGGGCCGGCTTGCTGGCGATATAGTTTTCCACCGCCGCACGGGTGATCAGTCCCACTTGTTGCGCGACCATTTTACCATCCGGGCTATACAGGTATGTGGTTGGCAGGCCCTGCACCGGCCCGATCTGCCTCACGATTTCCGGGGTCCCCAGCACGATCGGGTAGTCGACCAGCAGGCCATCGGCAAAATCGGTCACCTGCTTGGCGTTGCGATAATCCATGGCGATGCCGATCACCACAAGATTGTTTTTCTTGTTCTCGTGCAGCGCGATCAGGTCGGGAATTTCCTCCAGGCAGGGCGGGCACCACGTCGCCCAGTAATTCACCAGAACCCACTTGCCCTTGTAGCCGGACAGGGTATGCGTCTTGCCCTTGGTGTCGGTCACCCTGAATTCCGCCGCCTGCGCCCATGACACCGTCAGCGCAAGCAGCAGACCGGCCAGCCACATCGGATAAAATTGCCGTCTTTGTAACGTTTGCATTGTTATTTCCATCATGAATGAATTCCGCATCGAGAAAGACTCGCTCGGCGAGGTCCTGGTTCCCGAGGATGCCTGGTACGGCGCACAGACCGCGCGCGCCGTGGCGAATTTTCCCATTTCGGGACGTCGGCCGGATAAGGATTTCGTACTAGCGCACGTGCGGATCAAGCTTGCCGCCGCGCGCGCCAACTGCCAGCCGGGCTGGCTGCCCGAGCAGAAGCGCGACGCCATCGTCACCGCCTGCGAGAAGATCCTCGCCGGTCAGCATCACGACCAGTTCGTCGTCGACCGCTTCCAGGCCGGCGCCNNCATGAACAGCAACGAGGTCATCGCCAACCTCGCCAACGTCGCGCTGGGCGGCGAAAAGGGCACGTACAAGCCGGTCAATCCCAACGACGACGTCAACATGGGGCAATCGACCAACGACACCATCCCCACCGCGATCCGACTGGCCGTTCTGGCCAAGCTGCCGCGCCTGACCGCTGCCGTGCAGGCGATGGCGGCGGAGTTCTCGCGGCTTGCCGAACGCGAAAAAGACACGGTGAAATCCGGCCGCACCCATCTGCAGGACG
>DONB01000077.1 GCA_003510325.1 Thiobacillus sp.
CACTTGTGGGTAAGAGCAAGCCGATTGTTACCGCGGCTTATGGGCCTTGAAGCGGGCGGCGAGTTCGGGATCGTCGACAAAGTCATCGAGGAATTGGTGCCAGGCCTTGGTCGTGAGACGTGCTTGGCTAAGCATGTCCGTCAGTTCTTCCACGCCGTGATCCGTCAGCGCGGTGATGGACTCGTCCAGACCGGTGTGGACGCTGACGATGGCGCCGTAGGTGAGGTTGTCGTCGTTTGAAACGATGGCTTCCAGCAACTCCACGTTCTCGTCGAGTATCTTGGCGACATAGTCGAGGGTGAGCAAGGAAGTGACGGCGGCCATCAGGCGGCCAGTGCTAGCGGGATGGTGAGCGGCACCCAGTTCCAGGGTAACAGCTCGTCGATCCTGTTGATCTTGTGATCGTGGATGCGATTGAGCAAGTCGGTGATGTATGCTTGTGGATCGAGACCGTTCATTTTGGCGCTTTCGATCAGCGTCATGGCGCGGGCGAGGGTTTCGGCGCCTGTTTCGGAGCCGGCGAATAACCAGTTCTTCTTGCCCAGGCATATGGGCCTGACGGCCCGCTCGGCAGCGTTGTTATCGATGGCGACGCGTCCATCGTCGATAAAGAGGCTGAAGGCGTGCCAGCGCCCCAGGGCGTAGCGAAAGGCCTTCGCTAGGTCTCCCTTGGTCGAGATACGGGTGAGTTGCTTCTCGGCCCAGCTATGCAGAGCGTCGAGCTTGGGTCGGCTCAGCTCCTGGCGTACTGCCCGGCGGATATCGGCAGGCTGGCCCGCGATCTTGCGCTCGATGTCGTAGAGTTGTCCGATACGCTCGAGCGCCTCGTGCGCGATCTCAGATTTTTGCGATGTCCAGATGTCATGAAAATCGCGTCGCCAATGCGCAAAGCAGGCCGCTTCCCGGAAGCGAGGCTCACCATCCGCGACGGGTTCGTAGAGCTTTGCATAGCCTTTGTAGGCATCGGCTTGTAGGATACCGCTTGCGCTGCCCAAGTGAGCCAGCACGTGCTCGGCTTTCCAGTTGGGCGCATAGCGGTAGACGACCCCAGGCGGCGCGGTGCCGGCCCAAGGCCGCTGATCACAGACATAGCCCCAGATCCGGCCTTGCATCACACCCTTGCCGATACCCTTGGCGCGTCGTTCCGGAGCCAGCACGCGGATCGGTGTGTCGTCGGCGTGCAGGATGTCGCTGCCCAGGACCGAGGCCTCGATCCGGTCGATCACCGGCTGCAGTATCCGCATCGAGCGACCACACCAATCGGCCAGCGTGCTGCGTGGGATGTCGGCACCCATGCGCGCGATGATCTCGTTCTGCCTGTACAGCGGCAAATGGTCGTCAAACTTCGAGATCAGCACGTAAGCCAGGAGACTTCCTCCAGCCATGCTGCCGGGGATCGGTCGGCTCGGGGCTGGCACCTGGACCATCTTCTCGCAGCAACGGCAGGACTTCTTCGGGCGGGCGACTTCGATGACCTGGAGCTTTGCCGTGATCATCTCGAGGATCTCGCTCACGTCTTCGCCGACGAGACGCAGCTCGCCGCCGCACTCCGGACAGGTGCTGCCGGGGTCAAGTTCGTGGCGTTGGCGCGGCGTATCCGCCGAGACGCGTGGGCGCCGAGATGGACGCGGCCCAGGGGTGGTCTCGGCAGACGCGGCCGCCGCTTGCGCCTCGGAATCGTCCAGGCCACTTGTCACGAGGCCCTGTTGCGCGACCGAAACAAGCACGTCTTCGAGAGCGAACTCGAGTTGCTCGATCTCGCGTTCGATCTTCTCGGAGGATTTGCCGAAAGCCTGCTTCCTGAGCCTGGCGATCTGCAAACGCAGTGCCTGGACGACCAGGTCATGGGCGCGCAGCGTCGTCGTCAGCTTCTTGTTCTGGGCCTGCAACTGGGCGATCAGCGCCTTGAGAAGGGCCGGGTCTTCGGGAAGATCGGATGCCGCGTTGAGCATGGCTTTTTATACAGGAAATCGGCCGCAAAGCCTAGCAGAACAGCCGCTTTTGCAGAAGAAAAGTTACCCCGCGCGTGTAGGCGGCGCACCCCAGTTCGGACGCCTCCAGTCGATCCCTTCCCACAGCATCGCGAGTTGGGCCGATGTCAGTCGCGCCGCCCCGTCAGCCGCAGAGGGCCAGGGAAAACGGCCGCGCTCCAGGATCTTGTAATAGAGGCAAAATCCCTGACCATCCCAGTAAAGCAGCTTCAGCCTGTCGCCGCGCCGTCCCCGAAAGGCGAATACGGCACCACTGGCCGGCTTCTGTCGCAGCACGGTCTGGGCCAGCATTGCAAGACCCGAAATCCCTTTGCGCATGTCAGTGACGCCGCAGGCGAGATAGACCCTTACGCCGGTGCCCGGTCCGATCATGCAGCTTCCACCGACCGGATAAGCCGGGTCAAGGCAGTAGCCTCGATGTCGGCATCGAAGCGAAGCCGCCGTCCTTGCGCCAGACACAGCTCGATGATCAAGGGCGAGGCCACCACCCGGTCATCGAACACGGGCTCCGCGCTCAGCATGGGCGCCCCGATATCAACCGGCAAAAAGGTCGGTTCGTCCGCCGCAGGCAGCAACCCTCGCTTCCTGAACAGATGGCGCCATTGATAGATCTGGCTTCGTGACACATCGTAGCGCCGCGCGACGCGCGCCAACGTCTCTCCGTTCATTCCCACAGCGGCGACGATCTCGAGCTTCTCCGCGTTGCTCCACCGACGACGCCGTTCCCGGCCCAATATCTCCACCACCGTCCCTCGCTTTGGCTCAGGACGTCCATAACGACGTCCTTATGGACGTCCCTTACGCGCTCACATCACAGCAAGGCAGGCGGCCTCAACCGGCTTGCTCTTACCCACAAGTG
>DONB01000020.1 GCA_003510325.1 Thiobacillus sp.
TCATTGTCGTTCTCCTGTCATCACTTCCGGCCGTTTCCGGCTGCTCGATTGCAATACGCTTAGGAAATCCTGAACCAGTCGTCACCCCGGCTGAGGCCGGGCCCAGGCGCTTGATCTAACTAGATTCCTGCATGCACCCGCAAGGGGCAGGCTGCGGTTGTAAACAGCTAATAACTTTTAGGGCCACCACAAACCACTTAGCCGACGCTTTGCCTGGCGTTCAGTTAATCAGGGCGGCAATTGCGAAGATGGTCCCGATCCAGAACAGGCAGAAAACCTATCCAACCAAATGCTGCGCGCCTCACGGTGACCTCAGCTACGCTTGAAGAGCGCTCGCAGCTCATCTTCAGTTGGCTGGCGGCGGAACACCACTTCGTCATCTACAACCAAACTGGGGGAGTGCCTGATGCTATATCGCTCGACGATTTCCGGATGGTCCTCTACGAACAACACTTCGTAGACGACAGCCAAGTCCTTGAGCTCACGTTCAAGGTTGCGATAGTGGCTGCAATCGTGTGTAGCAATAATCCTGACATTCATGACTTGATCTCCTATAGGGTAGACGCCCTTATCCGACTTGGCTGTCATCGTCGATTCCCTGATTGTCGCCGTCGCACGAAGGTAGACCATGGGTTTCGCGATGGCTATCGATGCGGTGTAAGGGCAAAAAACTATCCATCATTGTTCGGTGCCGCTTCATCCATCGCCGGTGCTGGCCATGACATATCACTAAACATTTTTCATTTCATCAATTGTTCAGCCCTGCCGTCTTTCTTTGCGTCATGGCCTTTGTCATTTCACACCGAGGCCCTCGCCCTTGCGAGTGCCATCGCCGCGAACCTTGCGCTGCACCTGCAGGGCTGTGAGGCCGTCGTGCCGCCCTTTCTCGTTGTAAAGCACGTCGATGACCACACCCTTGTCGTCAAACATCAGGGTATAGGTGCGCACACCGTTACCTGGCCCGGTTTCGTACACGGTATGCTTTTCCCTTGTGGGATGCTGGTAGGTTTGAGCTTGCTTGCCGCCCACCTGGTATACCCAACCTTCCTTTCCATTGGGCAGAATCAAGGTACGGAGGGCTTTACCGTGGTGGCTGAAAGCGGCTTGTTTGGGGATGACGCCGAGGGGATAGGCGCTTAACACTGCCTCTGGCTCTAGCTTCTCGGCGAAGCTTGGTGGCATGGACAGCTGCCGCGTCTGACCGGCCAGGGCAACGCTAGCCGCGATCGTGGTCAGTGTCAGCAGTACATTCAAGACAGGTTTCATTGTCAGCCTTACCCCATGCCGTAGTGCTCAAAGCCCCACATTTGCGCCCCCTTGCTCCAGATAGCCACATGACAACGTGGCACACGTAGAGGCCCAAGCGAACTTCATTGCTGGGGCCTCCTGTCACATATTTTCAGATCGACTGTTTAGTGCCGGGCCCTAGCTGTCCCCATTCCCTTTTTCAGCTGCATGGTTATCGCCGGGCTTATGGGGAACATGCCGCTCGCCCGCCTGAATATTGAGCAGGATCGAACCATATGCATCGCCTTCACCCCTTTCCGGGGCATGCCTGTCCCCCTCAACGTGGGGGAAATGACTGGCATGCACGTTGGTAATGCTCTGTTTCTGATCTGGGTCATTGTCCTGGTGATATGCCCAGGCCGGTGCCACCAGCAGGACCAGGGTAGTGAATGTAATGATTGTTTTCATGACTTGCTCCTTCTATTCAGTTAAGAAACACCACAGCCGTTTCCGTCGCAACGGCCATCGCTGTCCCAGTTTTACTGGCCGCCCTGGGGCTTGCCCATATTGGTCTGCATCATCATCTGCATCATGTCCATGCGCTTTTCCATCATCTCCATGCGCTTGGCCATCATGTCGTCGCCGCCAGCCATGCCCATGCCGCCCTTGCCTCCCNNTGCCGCCGCCAGCGCCAGCCATGCTTTTTCCAACCATCATGTTTTCCTGCATGGTCTGCATATGCTCCTGCATCAGCTTCTGGCGTTGGGCCGGGTCCTTGGACTTTGCCATCTGTTCCAGCTGACTTTGCATGCGCTTGGTGTTGGCCTGCATTTTCTGGACCGTTTGATCGGTGATGGGCGTGGCCGCGCCGGCTTTTTGATCGGGATGGTGAGCGTCATCTGCGAATACGGGTTGCATGGCAAAGACGGACAGCATCAGGGTGGCAACGAGTGCATGGCGTGTCATGGTTGACTCCTTTACGTGGGGAAAAATGAACCTTACGGTTTGACAACTTCGAGCCGGGTCACGGTAAACACACCATTCACCCGGTCAGCGAGGAACCGGACAGAATCGCCGGGTTTGACCTGATCCAGCCAGGTGGCATCCTCAACCCGGAAAACCATGGTCATGCCGGGCATCTCCAGGTTTGCCAGGGGGCCATGTTTGAGGGTGAGCTTGCCCTGGGCCTTGTCGATTTTTTTCACCAGTCCTTCGGCAAGTGCGGTGGAATGATCGCCAGCCGCGACATGGCGTTCGTGCTGCGTTTCAGCCCAGGCGGGCAGTCCGAGGGTCAGGCTCAAACCAAGCGCCAGGGTATTCAGCATAGGTTTCATGTTCATTCCTTTCAATATTGGGCATAGGTCCGGGTGGACCCGTCCTGGTTCACGAGAAAAACGTCATAGGCGTCCTTGCGGTCTCCGATTTCCATTCCGGGCGAACCGGCCGGCATGGCCGGTACGACCAAGCCGCGGGCACGCGGTTTTTCCTTAAGCAGACGCTTCATTTCCTTCGCCGGAACGTGGCCTNNGCTCTGACCGTGAAGCCATTGGCCTTGAGGTGGTCGATCCACTTATTGCAGCACCCGCAGGTCGGGCTTTTGTAGACATCGATCACCGGGGTTGTCGGGGCGGCCCAGGCGGCCTGGGCAAGACCCAAGACGAGCAGGCTGGCAACAAGATTCTTCATACGGAATACGGAGCCTTTGTTGAGGATTGAGTTCAGTATGGGATGGGGTTCGCCACATCAAGCTGACAAATAGATTACATTTGTGTCATCTTCGATCCCGATAGGCATGTTCCCGTCACTCGACCATCACCTTGCCCATCATGCCGGCCTCCATATGACCGGGAATCAGGCAGGCAAAATCCACGGTCCCCGGCTTGTCGAACTGCCAGACGATCCCGCCGCGCTGGCCGGCCTTCAGCGTGATCATGTTGGGCTCGGCATGCTCCATGCCGGGCATCTTGCGCATCATGTCGGCGTGCGCCTTGAGATCGTCCAGACTGCCGATCACCATTTCATGCGGAATCCTGCCGGTGTTCCTGACGAAGAAGCGGACGGTCTCGCCGGCCTTGACGCTGATTTTGTCCGGCGTGAATCGCATGGCGTCGTCCATGGTGACTTCGACGGTGCGGTCCACCTTGGCCGGGTCGCCCGGCTTGCCCGTCATCGATGCCGGTGCTGCCTTCTCCATGGCGGACATGTCATGGCCACCGGGCATCATCTTGTGGCCATCCATGCCGTGCCCGCCGGCGTGGTCCCCCGCCGCCAGGGCAATAGCCGGTAGTACGCCAAAAATCAGAATCGACAGTGTCTTCAGTTTCATCATGTTGCTCCTAATGGGTTGAGTGATTCGATCGTCGTTGCAATACATCAGAACCAGAAACGCACGCCGGCAACCCAGCGTGTTTCATCTGTTTTTTCACCCGCAGCGCGGGCCAGGTCGGCGGTCTTGCCGAATTTCCCGGCGCGTTCCACGCCGACATAGGGTGCGAACTGGCGNNCAATTCGTATCTCAGGCGCAGGCCCGCCACGCCGTCGGAAAGACCGCTGCCGATACCCAGGGCCTCGTCACTTTTGCCGTAGGCGTTGATTTCAAGACGAGGCTGCAAGACAAGCTTCTGCGTGAGCAGCAACTCGTACTCCGCACCCAGACGGAAGGCGGTTCTGCCCTTGTCGCCGACATAGGCCGCCGCATCGACCTCGAACCAGTAAGGTGCGAGGCCCTGCACGCCGAAGGCCAGCCAGCCGCGATCGGGGCCCACGCCGCTGTCGTAGCGCACGCCCAGCTGCGTATCCCAGAATGTGGCGATGGCATGCCCCCACAGCAGCTCGGTACGCGCTTCCTGCAGCTTGCCCTTTCCATAATCGCCTTCCGCCTTGATGACCAGCCGGTCGTAGTTGCGCCCGAACCAGGCCTGGGCTTCGTAGGCGGTGGCATTCCCCTCGCGTGTGTCCACGCGCTCCAGACGGTCAACCAGCAGGCTGCCGAAGCTGTGCTCATCGGCCAGACGAAGCTGGCGAGGTCCCGGTAAGGCATATTTACCGCTGTCTAGGGTGTAGCCACCCGAGTAGGCATGCGGGTCGCGTGCGTCGGGTGGAGCAGTCCCCCCTTGCATGTTCATTTCGCCATGATCCATTGCTGCCGTACCCTGCTGCGGTGCTGACGGGTTGCCGTGATCCATTCCCGGCATTTCAACGGCGCTTTGCGTCTTTTCCGGTTTCATGCCGCTGTGGTCCATTGCCGGCATCGCATCCGAGGCGGCCCTGGGCTTGACCGCGTCAGGAGACGGCGCACCCTGATGCTGAGCATGATCCATCGTCTCGGCGGCGGAACGGGTTTGCGCCCAGACAGGCGTCACGCCAAGCCCGATGATTGCCATTGCAAGTACATTCATTCGCTTGTTTGTCATCTTCATATTCCTCTCGTTGCTGCAGGCGCTTACGCCACCACCACTTCGCGGAACATGCCCGCATCCATATGCAGGAGCAGGTGGCAGTGCCAAGCCCAGCGGCCGAGGGCGTCCGCGCTGACCAGGAAGCTGACACGCTGTGCCGGCTGCACGTTGATGGTGTGCTTGCGCGCCAGGAACTGTCCATCCGGGCTTTCCAGTTCGCTCCACATCCCGTGCATGTGCATGGGATGGGTCATCATGGTGTCGTTGTGGAGAATGATGCGCACCCGTTCGCCATACCGGAAATGCACAGGCGTGGATTTCCCGAACTCGAGTCCGTCGAGCGACCAGGTGTAGCGTTCCATGTTGCCCGTGAGATGCAGCTCGATCTCGCGCTCCGCACCGCGTGGATCGATTGGCCCGCCTATCGTGTGCAGATCGGCGTAGGTCAGCACGCGGCGGCCGTTGTTGCGCAGGCCAATCCCGGGGTCATCCAGATTGGTGCGCGCCATGTCCACCCGCATATCGGTGCTCGGGCCATATTCGGTTTTCGCGTGGCGCGCCTGCGTACTCGGCCTGGCCAGTTTTCCGCCCATGGCCGTTCCGGCTGGCATGGCGTGTTTGCTGTGGTCCATGGCCATGCCACTGTGATCCATGCCGCTCATGCCGGCCATCCCGTTCATGCCGCCGGAACTGCCGTGATCCATACCGGCCATGCCGCCGCCCATGTCGCCCATCATGTCTGCCATGGTCAACCATTCGGCCTTGTCCGGTTCGGGTACCGCGGCAGCCAGCCCGTGCCGGGTGGCGAGCGTGCCGCGCGCGAAGCCGGTGCGATCCATCGACTGCGCGAAGATCGTGTAGGCGTCATCACTGGGTGTGACAATTACGTCGTAGGTTTCGGCCACCCCGATGCGGATCTCATCCACCGTCACCGGCTCGACGTCCTGGCCGTCGGCCTGCACCACGGTCATCTTCAGCCCTGGAATGCGCACGTCGAAGAACGTCATCGCACCGGAGTTGATCAAACGCAGCCGCACGCGCTCGCCCGGGCGGAACAGCCCGGTCCAGTTCCCGGTCGGGGTGGTGCCGTTAACGAGATAGGTGTAGGTGTAAGCGGAGATGTCGGCCAGATCGGTCGGATTCATGCGCATCTCGTTCCACATCTTGCGTTTGTCGAACGCCGCCTTGAATCCGTCGCGCGAGACGTCGCGAAAGAAATCGGCCACCGTGGGCTGGTTGAAGTTGTAGTAGTCGCTTTGCACCTTGAGCTTGGCGAAGACGCGCATGGGATCTTCGTCGGTCCAGTCCGACAGCTGCACGACATAGTCGCGATCCGCCTGGATTGTCTCGCCGCCGGCCGCTTCGATCACGATGGCGCCGTACATGCCGGTCTGCTCCTGCATGCCGGAGTGCGAGTGATACCAGTAGGTGCCGGTCTGCTCCACCTTGAAGCGGTAGGTGAACGTTTCCCCCGGCGGGATGCCCTTGAAGCTGATTCCCGGCACCCCGTCCATGTCGAAGGGCAAGAGAATGCCGTGCCAGTGAATGGACGTGTCCACCGGGAGCCGGTTGGTGACGCGGATGGTCACGGTATCGCCCTCCCGCCAATGCAGCGTTGGGGCTGGAATCGAACCGTTGATGGTCGTCGCCATGCGCGGCGTCCCGGTGAAGTTGACTGGCGTTTCTGCGATCACGAGGTCAAATTCCGTACCCTGGAGGACCGGGGCGCTGCCTGTCCAGGTGTCGGCAGCATTCGCCCAGGCCGGCTTGATAATTGACNNCCCGCCGCAAGCCCCTGAACGAACCGGCGGCGTGGCAAATCCGGCATGGCCAGAGGAAATGAAGAATAAGGCGTTGTATAGCGTTTCATGTGGGGCTGCCCTCCAGAAATTCATGCAATGTTGTCTTGGCCGCAGATTCGGGACGTCCCGCTGTCCGGGATCGGGTGCGGCATCCACGGCGACATCCTGCATTGGCATGGCGGACATGAATCTGACGGGCTGATTACAAATCCGTCATGCGATCCTCCCCCGGTGCGAGCTGTGGCAGGATGCGTGCATCCAATCCAGTATTCAAGCCATGAAAATCCTGATCGTCG
>DONB01000094.1 GCA_003510325.1 Thiobacillus sp.
CCAGCATTTCTGTCATCGGCGATTCGCTCGGCGCCGGCGTGTCGCGGCTGGCGCTTTCGGCTTGCGCGCGACGCACCAGTTCGAGCGCCTGATCGACGTCGAACGGCTTCGGCAGGTACTCGAAGGCGCCGCCCTGGAAGGCCGCTACCGCGCTGTCGAGATCGGAATACGCGGTCATGATGATGACCGGCACCTTGGGCAGCTGCTCCTTCAGCGCCTGCAGCAGTTCGAGCCCGGACACGCCCGGCATGCGGATGTCGGACAGCACCACACTGGGCTGGCTGCGTTCCAGCTCGCGCAGTGCATCGCTGGCCGAACTGAAAGTCATGCACGGAATATCCTCGCGCAGCAGGGCCTTTTCCAGCACCCAGCGGATGGAGCGGTCATCGTCGATGATCCAGACACAGCTTGATTTCGTCATGGCGTTCAGGTGGGGAGCGGAAGGAAAATGGAAAATACGGTGTGACCCGGGCGGCTTTCGCAATCGATGGTGCCGTGATTTTGCGCCACCAGGGTTTGCGATACGGCGAGACCGAGCCCGCTGCCACCTTCGCGGCCCGACACCAGCGGATAGAAAATCTGCTCGCGGATGTCCTCGGGAATGCCGGGGCCGTTGTCGATGATCTCGACTCGCATGCCCAGCTGGTAGCGACGACTCTCCAGCGTGATCTGTCGCGCCACCCGGGTCTTGAAGATGATCTCGCCTTGGCCATGCATCGCCTGCACCGCATTGCGCGCGATGTTGAGCGCGGCCTGAATCAACTGCTCTACGTCAGCTCGAATTTCAGGCAGGCTGATGTCATAGTCGCGCCGCAGCTTCACACTCGGCGTTTCGGCCAGGATCAGGCTGCGAACGCGTTCCAGCACTTCGTGAATATTCACCGCACCAAAACGGGGCGTCCGATGCGGCGTCAACAGACGCTCCATCAGCGACTGCAGCCGGTCGGATTCCTTGATGATGACCTGGGTGTATTCGCGCAGGCTTTCGCGCGGCAATTCGTGCTCCAGCAATTGCGCGGCGCCGCGAATGCCGCCGAGCGGATTTTTGATTTCATGAGCCAGGTTGCGCAGCAGTTCGCGGTTGGCCTCCTGCTGCAGGCGCGCCTGCTCCAGCCGGGCGATGCGCAGATGCGGGTCGACCGCGCGCATTTCGATCAGCACGGCATGCGCCGGCTTCTCCAGTGGCGAAATGCTGCAGCCGATGCGGATCGGCGGATGGCCACTCACCACCACATCGAGCTCGTATTCGATGACGGTTTCCTGCTCGCTGCGCACGGTCTGAATGGCTGCCAGCAGTTCGGGGCTGCGCTCGAACGTCTGCCCGGCATTCTCCCCGATCAGCAGCGCACCGGACACGCCCAGCAGGGTTTCGGCCGCCGGATTGACATACCGGATGCGACTGTCGTCATCCAGCACCATGGCGCCGGTGGACAGGCAATCGAGACCGGAAAACTCGCTGGGGGGAGACGTCATCATACTCATGCACAAACCAGAAGCACTGATTGTGCCAGAGCGTGGTTGTTGGTGCTTTAGCGCCTTAGTGCATGGCTGATGCCGACGTGCCGGCCATACCGCCATGACCATCCATTTACATGAAAACACGGCCCGAGCCGCTCGCGGGATGCCGCCGACTTATTTCAGGTTCGCAAGTTCGCGCTGGATGGAAGCGACGTTTTGTTCGTGCTGCTGCAGCGTGGCGCGCAATTTGTTCACGCGATTGAGATAGGTTGCGTCGGTCGCGCGCTCGCCGGGCTGCAGTCGCTCACCCAGCGCCAACTGGCGCCGGGCCTCGTCGGCATTGCGGCGTTCGCCGGCAATTTCGTCCTGCAGCACCTGGCGCCGGATATCGTCACGGCGCTTCTGCGTGCCGGCATCGATGCGCGGAAAATCTGCCGGGCTCGGCGTGTAGGACGCTCGCCTGGGCGTCTTGTTGCCGGCTGACAGCGGGGCCGGCGCACCGGGCAGTTCGATGCGCTTGGCGCCCTTGCGGTAGACGTCGGTGAACGTCACCTGACCATTCTCATCGACATACTTGTAGATTTCCGCCTCCGCGGGCGCGGCCAGGACCAGACACAGCAGGAGGGATAAGCGGAGGGTTTGCATGGCCAGATGAGTGTAGCGTACCCGTCTGTTAACGACCAAAGACCGGCAATCTTGATATGTCTGAAACGGCGGCACGCAGGGGCGTTCAAAGAAATGCTCCATGAAAAAGGGCGGCCGAAGCCGCCCTTTTTCCCGAGCCACCTGAATTTACAGCGAATAGTACATCGCAAATTCGACCGGATGCGTGGTCATGCGGAACTTGGTCACGTCTTCCATCTTCAGCGCGATGTAGGCATCAATCATGTCGTTGGTGAACACGCCGCCACGGGTCAGGAACTCGCGGTCCTTGTCGAGTTCTTCCAGTGCCATTTCCAGGCTGTGGCAGACCTTCGGAACCTTTGCGTCCTCTTCCGGCGGCAGGTCGTACAAATCCTTGTCCGACGGATCGCCGGGGTGGATCTTGTTCTGAATGCCGTCCAGGCCCGCCATCATCAGCGCGGCAAAGCACAGGTAGGGGTTGGCCATGGGATCCGGGAAGCGGGTCTCGATACGGCGCGCTTTCTCACTGGCGGAAATCGGGATGCGGATCGAGGCCGAGCGGTTGCGTGCCGAGTAAGCCAGCATCACCGGGGCTTCGAAGCCGGGCACCAGGCGCTTGTAGGAGTTGGTCGACGGGTTGGTGATCGCGTTCAGCGCCTTGGCGTGTTTGATGATGCCGCCGATGTAGTACAGGCTCAGTTCGGACAGGCCAGCGTAGCCGTTGCCCGCGAACAGGTTCTTGCCGTCTTTCCACAAGGACATGTGCACGTGCATGCCGGAGCCGTTGTCGCCGACGATGGGCTTGGGCATGAAGGTCGCGGTCTTGCCATAGGCGTGGGCGACGTTGTGCACGATGTACTTCAGAATTTGCGTCCAGTCGGCACGCTTGGTCAGCGTGCTGAACTGAGTGCCGATTTCGCACTGGCCTGCAGTCGCCACTTCGTGGTGGAACACTTCGACCGGGATGCCGGCTTCTTCCAGTGCCATCACCATGGCGGCACGGATGTCCTGCAGGCTGTCGACCGGCGGGACCGGGAAGTAGCCGCCCTTGACGCCAGGACGATGGCCGGTGTTTCCATTCTCGAATTTTTCTGCCGACGACCAGGATGCCTCCTCGGAGTTGATCTTTACCCCGCAGCCCGACATGCCGTCGTGCCAGGTGATCGAATCGAAAATGAAAAACTCCGGCTCGGGGCCAAAGTAGGCAGTGTCAGCGATGCCGGTCGACTTCAGGTAGGCTTCGGCGCGACGGGCCACCGAGCGCGGATCGCGCTCGTAGCCCTTGCCATCGGACGGCTCGATCACGTCGCAGGTCAGGATCAGCGTGGGCTCATCAAAGAAGGGGTCCAGGTAGGCCGAATCCGGGTCCGCTTTCAGCAGCATGTCGGAGGCCTGAATGCCTTTCCAGCCGGCGATCGAGGAGCCGTCGAACGGGTGGCCATCCTCGAACCAGTCTTCGGTCACGATGCGGGCAGGAATCGAAACATGCTGTTCCTTGCCACGGGTATCGGTAAAGCGCAGATCGACGAACTTGATTTCGTCGTCCTGAATTCTCTTGATCACATCGGCCACGGCCATGCTGAATCTCCTCAAACTGAAATAGATAAATAACGACGACACCACACCCGCAGCATCGCTAATGAAATCAACTTAGCAGCAACCGTGCCATGTATATAATCGAGCCCGGATCATTGTGCCATAAGGCCCATGCCGTGGGATAGTGCATTCACCCTCCCGCCACGCGCACCATTAATGCGCATCACCATGACTTAACGCACCATTTTGGTGCGAATTGCATCGCCCTCCGGCTTACATATACTGAACAGGACAAAATAAGGACGCCATCATGGGACGCATCACCGATTTGCTCGATACCGCCCACAGTCGCAGCCAGACTCATTCCTGGTCATTTTCAGGCGCATTGCTGCCGCACGAAGCCTACGAATTGCTGCAGATCGCACCCGGAGCCCGTCTGATCGACGTACGCTCGCGTGCCGAACTCGAGCTCAACGGCACCCTCCCCGATGCCGTGCACGTCGAATTGCTGTCCTGGCCGGGCTGGGTGCCGAATCCGCATTTTCTCACTCAACTCGAGCAGGCCACCGACCCGGAATCGTTGCTGCTTTTCATTTGCCGCAGCGGCCCGCGCTCGCACCGCGCGGCGTCTGCCTGCACCGAAGCAGGACGCGGCAACTGCTACAACGTGCTGGAAGGTTTCGAAGGCGATCTCAACAAGGCCACCGGCCATCGCAACGAACTCAACGGCTGGAAGCAGCGCGGCCTGCCCTGGTCACAAAGCTGACCAATATCCCCTCGGCGCGCTTTAGAATAGCGCGCCATGACTGACCGCTATGCCGTATTCGGGCACCCGATCGCCCACTCAAAATCCCCGCAGATCCATGCCGCTTTCGCCCGCCAGACCGGGCAGGACATGTCCTACGAGGCGATCCTCGCACCGCTCGATGGCTTTGCTGGCAGCGTCGCGGATTTCATCGCGGCGGGCGGGCGCGGCGCCAACGTCACCGTGCCGTTCAAGGAAGAGGCCTTCAGGCTGGCGGACCGCCTGAGTGCGCGTGCTCGGCGCGCCGGCGCGGTGAACACCCTGACGTTCGATGGCGACATCCTCGGCGACAACACCGACGGTGCCGGCCTGGTGGCCGATCTCACCCGCAACCTGCACTTCCCGCTCGTCGGCAAACGCATCCTGCTGATCGGTGCCGGCGGCGCGGCACGCGGCGTGGTTGAACCCCTGCTGGAACAGCAGCCGGCCGGCCTCGTCATCGCCAACCGTACCGTCAGCCGCGCCCAGGAACTCGCCGGTCTGTTCGGCCGCGACGTCAGCGCCTGCGGTTTCGACGGCATCGAGCCGCCTTTCGACGTCGTCATCAACGCCACCGCCGCCAGCCTCGCCGGCGAGTTGCCGCCGCTGCCGCCCGAAATCTTCACCGCCACCACCCTGGCCTACGACATGATGTATGGACGCGACACGCCCTTTCTCGGCTTTGCGCGCACATACGGCGCATGCACGGCTGACGGCCTTGGCATGCTGGTGGAACAGGCTGCCGAGGCATTCTGCGGATGGCGTGGCGTACGGCCCGACACCGCGCCCGTCATAGCGAGCCTGCGCGCGACATGATCAAGAAAATATTGGGTTGGCTCGGCAAGGGCCTCGCCGCGGCCATCGCGCTGGTGCTGTTGTATCAGCTGTGGATATTCGCGCATGTGCTGTGGTGGATCGATCACAATCCCGGCTCCACCGCCTTCATGGAAGCGGGCCTGGCACGCCAGCAGGCCAAGAACCCCGACGCAGAGCTGCGCCACAAGTGGGTGCCCTACGACCGCATTTCCATTCATCTGAAGCGCGCCATCGTCGCCGCCGAGGATGCCAAATTCCTTGAGCATGAAGGCTTCGACGTCGAGGGCATCCAGAAGGCCGTCGAAAAAAATTTGAAAAAGGGCAAGCTCGTCGCCGGTGGCTCCACCATCAGCCAGCAGCTCGCCAAGAACCTGTTCCTCTCCGGCGAGCGCAGTTTCATCCGCAAAGGCCAGGAAGCCGTGATCACGCTCATGATCGAAGCCACCTGGAGCAAGCGCCGCATCCTCGAGGTCTACCTCAACGTCATCGAATGGGGCAACGGCATCTACGGTGCCGAAGCCGCCGCCCGCCGCTACTACAAAACCTCCGCCGCCAAGCTCAACCGCGACCAGGCCGCGCGCATGGCGGCGATGGTGCCCAACCCGCGCTGGTATGAAAACAACCGCGGCTCGCGCAGCTACCAGCGCCGCGTTGCCCTGATCAAGCGTTACATGGGCTATTCGCAGGTACCGCGTTAAGGCGTCATCAACGCAGTCCACACGCCCACACGGGGAGTGGCGCGTTACAATCGCGGGGCTTTTTGCCATCTGCCCCATGACCGAAAACCTCGAAAACCAGTCGCAGGACAACCTGGAAACCCATCTCGCGCAGGTGCAGACCCTGCTCGCCAGGATGCGGCTGGTGGAGGAGCTCGTCCACAAGCAGGGCGGGCCGCGGCAGGATCTGGTCGAGAACCTGGTGCACAAGCAGAATCTGGCCGAACTGCAGCGGCGGCTGGAAGAACTGCACCCGGCCGATATCGCCTACATCCTGGAGGCTCTGCCGCTGGACGAGCGGAAGGTGGTATGGGATCTGGTGAGGGCGGAACACGACGGCGAAATTTTGCTGGAAGTGTCCGATTCGGTTCGCGAATCGCTGATCCAGACGATGGACAAGGCGGAACTGCTGGCCGCCGCCGAATCGCTCGACACCGACGAGATCGCCGACATCGCGGCCGACCTGCCGCACGACGTGATCCAGGAGCTGCTGACCACGCTCGACGCGCAGAAGCGCGCGCACCTGCAGTCGGCGCTGGCCTACCCCGAAGACACGGTGGGCGCGCTGATGGATTTCGAGATGGTGACGATCCGCGCCGACGTCACGCTGGAGGTCGCGCTGCGCTACCTGCGCCGGCTGGGCGAGTTGCCTGACCAGCTCGACAAGCTGTTCGTGGTCGATCGCGACGACGCGATCATCGGCGTGCTGCCGTTGAAGCGCTTGCTGACGACCGATCCCGAAGCCTCGGTGGCGGCGGTGATGGTCGAGGATTTCGTGAAGTTCCACCCCGAGGACGAGGCGCACGAGGCGGCGCAGGCGTTCGAGCGCTACGACCTGGTGATGGCGCCGGTGGTGGATGTGCAAGGACGGCTGATCGGCCGTCTCACCGTCGATGCGGTGGTCGACTACATCCGCGAATCGGCCGATGCCGATATGCTGTCGATGGCCGGCCTGAAGGAAGAGGAAGACCTGTTCTCGACCGTGTGGCGCGCCGCGAAAAACCGCTGGATGTGGCTGGCGATCAACCTGGCTACGGCCTTCGTCGCGTCGCGCGTGATCGGCGCATTCGAGGGCAGCATCGAAAAGCTCGCCGCACTGGCGGCTCTGATGCCGATCATCGCCGGCATCGGCGGCAATTCCGGCAACCAGACCATCACGCTGATCATCCGCGGGCTGGCGCTCGGCCATATCACGCAGGCCAATGCGCGCCGCCTGGTGGTGAAGGAAATCGGCGTCGCCATGCTGAACGGCCTGATGTGGGGTTCGGCGGTCGGCGTCTTCGCCTGGCTGTTGTACGACAATCCTGCGCTGGGCGGCGTGATGGCGCTGGCCATGCTGCTGAACCTGCTGGTGGCCGCGCTGGCGGGCATCTTCATCCCGATGACGCTGGAACGCGTGAAGCGCGACCCGGCCATCGGCTCATCGGTTCTGCTCACCTTCGTCACCGACAGCATGGGCTTCTTCATCTTCCTCGGGCTCGCCACCCTGCTGCTGCTGTGAAGCCGGCCACGGACAGCAAGGCTCTGTATCTGCGCCTGCTGGGCTATGTAAGGCCCTACTGGCGCATGTTCGCGCTGTCTCTCGTCGCGCTGGTACTCACCGCCGCCACCGAGCCGCTGCTGCCCGCGTTGTTCAAGCCGCTGCTGGACGAAGGCTTCGTCGCCAAGGACCCCGATTTCATACGCTGGGTACCGATCCTGCTGCTCGCGCTGTTCCTGGTTCGCGGCGTCACCAGCTTCGTCAGCACCTACTGCATGGCCTGGGTCGGCAGCCGCCTGGTGATGGACCTGCGCGCGTCGATGTTCGACAAGCTGATGATGCTGCCGACGCGCTACTTCGACCAGAATCCGAGCGGGCAAGTGATCGCGCAACTGGCCTTCAACGTCACCCAGGTCACGCAGTCGGCCACCAGTTCGCTCACCACGCTGGTGCGCGATACGGTCACGGTGCTGGGCTTGCTCGGCTATCTGCTGTGGCTGAACTGGCAACTCACCCTCATCGTATTCGCGATGGTGCCGCTCACGCTGTGGGTGGTGCGCGTCGCCAGCACGCGACTGCGCGGCCTGTCGCGCAAGGCACAGCAGAACATCGGCGACCTTACCCAGGTGGTCGACGAAGCAGTGGGCGGGCACCGCGTCGTGAAGCTCTACGGCGGCGAAGACTACGAACAGACGCGCTTCCGCCACGCGGCCAATCTTGCGCGCCTGTTCGAAATGAAGCGCGTCGCCGCCAACGCGGTGTACGAGCCGGTGATCCAGTTCATCGCCGCCGTGGCTTTGGCCATCATCGTCTACATCGCAGCCGGACAGGCATCGAGCAACACCACCACGGTGGGCGGCTTCGTCGCGTTTTTCATGGCCATGCTGCTGCTGTTCGCACCGCTCAAAAGGCTCACGGCCGTCAACGACCAGTTGCAGCGGGGCCTGGCTGCCGCCGAGACCATCTTCACCCTGCTCGACCAGGAGGCCGAGCGCGACGCCGGCACGCGTACACTCGAGCGCATCGAAGGGCGGCTGGCCTTGCGCGACGTCACCCTGACCTACCCCGGCAAAAGCGTTCCCGCACTGGATGGCATCACGCTCGACATCGCGCCTGGCGAAACGGTGGCACTGGTCGGTGCCTCGGGCTCGGGCAAGACCACGCTGGCCAATCTGGTACCGCGCTTCTACGATCCGGATGCCGGCGCG
This sequence comes from Thiobacillus sp., assembly GCA_003510325.1. Classification (GTDB taxonomy): domain Bacteria; phylum Pseudomonadota; class Gammaproteobacteria; order Burkholderiales; family Thiobacillaceae; genus Thiobacillus. The sequence goes on from DONB01000094.1 coordinate 8,623, forward strand.
ATCGAGCTCGACGGTCTCGACATCCGCGACATTCGCCTGCAGAACCTGCGCAGTCACATCGCGCTGGTGTCGCAGGACGTGGTGCTGTTCAATGACACGCTGGCGCACAACATCGCGTATGGCACGAAGCGCGAGGCCACCCCCGACGAGATCCGCGCCGCCTGCGTCGCCGCCCATGCCTGGGATTTCATCCAGGCCATGCCCGATGGCCTGGAGACGCTGATCGGCGAGAACGGCATGCGGCTCTCCGGCGGTCAGCGCCAGCGCATCGCCATCGCGCGCGCCATCCTGAAAAACGCGCCGCTGCTGATACTCGACGAAGCCACCTCGGCGCTNNCCCACCGGATCGTGGTGCTGGAAGGCGGCCGCATCGTCGAGATCGGCAGCCACGCCGAGTTGCTGGCCAAACAGGGCCGCTACGCCCAGCTTCACGCGCTGCAGTTTTCCGCATGAGCCACGATCTCCCATTCGGCTGGGTCAGGCCGTCCCGCTCGCTCGTCACCGCCGCCGGCCGCGCCATCGGCGACTTCCGCATGATCCGCGACGGCGACCGCATCCTGCTCGGGCTGTCGGGCGGCAAGGATTCTCTGTCGCTGCTGCACACGCTGCACCACCTGCAGCAGAAGGCCCCGGTGAAGTTCGAACTGCTCGCCTGCACGGTCGATCCGCAGTCCGACCAGTTCGACCCGTCGCCGCTGAAAGCCTATCTGGCCGGGCTCGGCGTACCCTATTTCCTGGAATCGCAGCCGATCGTGGCCGAGGCGCAGAAGACGCTGACCAAGGATTCCGATTCCTACTGCGCATACTGTTCCAGGATGCGGCGCGGCATCCTCTACCGCGTTGCGCGCGAACACGGCTGCAACGTCGTCGCACTGGCACAGCATCTCGACGATCTCGCCGAGACGCTGATGATGTCGATGCTGTTCGGCGGCAAGCTCCGCACCATGTCGCCCCACTACCTCAATGATGCCGGCGATCTGCGCATCATCCGGCCGTTCGCCTATGTGCGCGAACGCCAGACCCGCGCGTTCGCGACGGATGCCGGACTGCCGGTGATCTTCGAGAACTGTCCGGCCTGTTTCTCCAAGCCGCAGCAGCGCTACGCCATGAAGCAGATGCTGGCCGAGCAGGAAAAGGCCCACCCGCGCATCTTCAACAGCCTGTTGACGGCGATGCGGCCACTGATGGCCGAACCCCCCGGCTGATTTCCGGCAGCCGCCGTTTGCCCGTAGAATCAAGCCTTTGTTTTGATTGAAATTTCCATACTGAGACCAAGGTTATGACGGCTTCCTTCATCCCCCCCAAGCGCATCCTCATGGGCCCTGGCCCCTCCGACGTGCCGCAGCGCATTCTCGACGCGATGGCGCGCCCGACCATCGGCCACCTCGATCCGGCTTTCGTCGACCTGATGGAACAGATCAAGTCCATGCTGCGCATGGCCTTCCAGACCCAGAATGCACTGACCTTCCCGGTCTCGGCGCCCGGCTCGGCGGGGATGGAAATGTGCTTCGTCAACCTGGTGGAACCGGGCGACAAGGTGATCGTATGCAGGAACGGCGTGTTCGGCGGGCGCATGCTGGAGAACGTCAAGCGCACCGGCGGCGTGCCGGTGATCGTCGACGACGCCTGGGGAAAACCGGTCGATCCGCAGAAAGTACGCGACGCTTTCAAGGCCAACCCGGACGCCAAGGTGCTGGCCTTCGTGCACGCCGAAACCTCGACCGGCGCGCAAAGCGATGCCGCAACCCTGGCGAAGATCGCGCAGGAATTCGGCGCGCTCACCATCATGGACTGCGTCACCAGCCTGGGCGGCACGCCGGTGTATCTGGACAAGTGGGGCATCGACGCGGCGTACTCGGGCAGCCAGAAATGCCTCTCCTGCACGCCGGGCCTGTCGCCGGTCTCGTTTTCCGAAAAAGCCATCGAGCGCATCAAGGCGCGCACCACGCCCGTGCAGAGCTGGTTCCTCGATCTGACTCTCGTGCTCGGCTACTGGCAGTCTGCGGGAAAACGCACCTACCACCACACCGCGCCGATCAACCCGATGTACGGCCTGCACGAAGCGCTGGTGATCCTCGAAGAGGAAGGCCTCGAGAGTGCCTGGGCGCGCCATCGCGCGATGCATGAAAAGCTGAAGGCCGGGCTCGAAGCCATGGGCCTGAAATACGTGGTCGAGGCATCCGCCCGCCTGCCGCAACTCAACTCGATCTACGTGCCCGAAGGCGTCGACGAGGCCGCGGTGCGCACGCGCCTGCTGAACGAATTCAACCTCGAAATCGGCGCCGGCCTCGGCGACATGGCCGGCAAGATCTGGCGCATCGGCCTGATGGGCTATTCGGCGAAACAGGAAAACGTCGACTATTGCCTGAAGGCGCTGAAGGCCTGCCTGCCCTGAGCGTGAGCACGCGACGTAAAAAGGCGCCAGCATGGCGCCTTTTTTACGCCTGTGATTCGCCTCGGCTCAGGACAGGCCCAGCCGCTGCCAGATGGTGGTGGTGGGTCCCGCCTGGTTCATGGTGTAGAAGTGCAGCCCCGGCGCGCCGCCGGCGAGCAGGCGGTCGCACAGGTCGGTCACCACGTCCAGCCCGAAAGCGCGCAAGGACGGCAGGTCGTCGCCGTAGGTCTCCAGCTTTTTTCGCAGCCAGCGCGGGATTTCCGCGCCGCAGGCATCCGAAAACCGCGCCAGCTGCACGTAGTTGCCGATCGGCATGATGCCGGGAACGATGGGGATGGAAACCCCCGCCGCGCGCGCGTCTTCGACGAAGTTGAAGTAGGCGTCGGCGTTGAAGAAATACTGCGTGATCGCCGCATTCGCGCCGGCGTCGACCTTGCGCTTGAAGTTGGCCAGGTCTTCCGTGTAGGTGCGCGCCTGCGGATGCACTTCCGGATAGGCGGCCACCTCGATTTCGAACCAGTCGCCGGTTTCGCGGCGGATGAAGGCCACCAGTTCGTTGGCATAGTTGAACGCGCCGGCGTCCATGCTGCCGGACGGCAGGTCGCCGCGCAACGCAACCAGGTGGCGGATGCCTTGGCTTTTGTATTCGTTGAGGATGTCGCGGATGCTCTCCTCGGTCGAGCCGATGCACGACAGGTGCGGGGCGGCCTCGCTGCCATCGGTCTGGATCTCGCGCACGGTTTCCAGGGTGCGGTCGCGGGTCGAGCCGCCGGCGCCGAAGGTGACGGAGAAGAACTTGGGATTGAGTTGCGCCAGCTGCTTGCGCGTAGCGCGCAGCTTGTCGGCACCTTCCGCCGTCTTCGGCGGGAAGAATTCGAAACTGTAGGTACGTTCGGTCATGAATCAACCTTTTGTATTGGGGATGAGCGCAGACAGCGCCCAGGCGATCACGCCGTAGAGGAGCGCGCCGACCATCGCCGACACGAAGCCCTGTACCTGGAACCCCGGCAGCAACGCGCTGGCGAGCCAGAACAAGAGGCCGTTCAGCACCAGGTAGAAAACCCCCAGTGTCAGCACCGTGATCGGCAGGGTGAGCAAAGCCAGCACCGGCCGCACCAGCGTATTGATGAGGCCGAGCACCAGCGCGGCGACCAGAGCCGTGCCGAAGCCTCTAACCTGGATGGTGGGCAGCAAATACGTCACCGCCAACAGGGCGACGGCATTCAGGATCCACAGCAGCAGCAAACGCATGGCGCGCTCCTTTCAGGTGAGATCGATCAATAGCGGTAATGCTCGGCCTTGTACGGTCCCTGCTTCGACACGCCGATGTAGGACGCCTGCTGGTCGGTCAGCTCGGACAGNNTTCCTGCCACAACTCGATCTGCGCGATGGTCTGGTTGGCGAAGCTGGAGCTCATCACATAGCTGGGATGGCCGGTGCCGCAGCCGAGGTTCACCAGGCGCCCCTTGGCCAGCAGGATGATGCGCTTGCCGTCCGGGAAGATCAC
>DONB01000226.1 GCA_003510325.1 Thiobacillus sp.
CTTTGCCCGTGCGCTGTGCCAGATCCGCGGTGCGGTGCCGTATTCACAGGATTTCTATCAGCCGTTCATTCGCGACTGGCAACTCGAAGTGGAGGGCGCACGTGCGTGATCTCTATGTGCTGATGCTGAGCGTGCACGGGCTGATGCGCGGGCACGACCTGGAGTTGGGGCGCGATGCCGACACCGGCGGGCAGACGCTCTACGTGATCGAACTGGCGCGGGCGCTGGGACGTCATCCACGGGTCGAGCAGGTCGACGTGCTGACGCGCCTGGTCGACGATCCTGCGGTGTCGGCGGACTATGCGGAACCGGGCGAAGTGCTGGGCGAACGCGCCCGTCTGGTGCGGCTACCGTGCGGTCCCAAACGCTATCTGCGCAAGGAAAGCCTGTGGAACCATCTCGACCAGCTGGTCGACCGTACCCTCAGTTATTTGCGCAAGCAGCCGCGCCTGCCCGACGTCATTCACAGCCACTATGCTGACGCCGGCTACGTCGGGGTGCAGTTGTCGCAACTGCTCGGCATCCCGCTGGTGCACACCGGGCATTCGCTCGGCCGCTGCAAGCGCCAGCGCCTGCTCGCCCACGGCCGCAAGGCCCAGGTCATCGATCGCCAGTTCAATTTCGATCGCCGCATCGCCGCCGAGGAGGCGGTTCTGGAGCACGCCGCTCGGGTGATCACCAGCACCGCGCAGGAAAGCCATGAACAGTATGGCCTCTATGACAACCACCAGCCGTCGCGTACGGTGGTGATTCCGCCCGGCACCGACACCTCGCGCTTCGCGCCGCCGGGGCGTGCGCCGATACCGACACATGTGCCGGCACTGGTCGACCGCTTCTTCGCACAGCCGAAGAAACCCCTCATTCTCGCCATCTGCCGTCCCGAAATGCGCAAGAACCTGAGCCGGTTGGTCGCCGCCTTCGGCGAGTCGCCCGAACTGCGTGAACGCGCCAACCTCGCCATCGTCGCCGGCAACCGCGACGACATCCGCAGCATGGACGAGGCACAGGCCGATGTGTTGAAGGATCTGCTGCTCGACGTCGACCGCTACGACCTGTGGGGCAGCGTCGCACTGCCGAAGCAGCATCAGCCGGACGACATTCCCGCGCTGTACCGGCTGGCAGCACAGCGCCGTGGGGGGTTCGTCAACCCGGCGCTGACCGAGCCTTTCGGCCTCACCCTGATCGAGGCGGCGGCGAGCGGGCTGCCGGTGGTGGCCACTCACGACGGCGGGCCGCCCGACATCCTCGCGCATTGCGAAAACGGCGTGCTGATCGACCCGCTCGACTCCGCCGACATTGCCCGCGGCCTGCTCGCCGTGGTGTCGGACACGCGCATCTGGCAGCGCTATGCGCGGCGCGGCATCAACGGGGTGGCCCGCCACTACACTTGGGATGCCCACGTCGAGAAATACCTGAGGGCGGTCGACCGTGTGGTGTATCGCGCTCGCAAGCAGGTGCGGCGTGAGCGTGTGGCGCAGTATCCCGTGTCCACGCCCATGCCCTACGTGCAGCGGATGCTGGTAAGCGACATCGACAACACCCTGATCGGCGACCGCGCCGGGCTCGTCGCGCTGGCGCGCGTGCTGCGCGAGAGGCCGCGCAGCCTCGGTTTCGGCGTCGCCACCGGGCGTCATCTGCCGAGCGCGCTCGAAGTGCTGCGGCAGGCACGGGTGCCGCAGCCCGACGTGATGATCACCGCCGTCGGCAGCGAGATCCATTACGGCCCCGAGTTGCGGCCCGACAGCGGCTGGCGCCGTCATATCCAGCACCTGTGGCGGCGCGATGCCCTGGCCGCGCTGTTCGATGGCGTGCCCGGGCTGGCTCTGCAGTCGGATGACCAGCAAAGCGAATTCAAGCTGAGCTTCAATGTCGACAGGCAGTTGGCGCCCAGCCTCGTCGAACTGCAGACGCGCCTGCGCGAGGCGCACCTGCACGCCAACCTGATCCATTCGCACGACGCCTTTCTCGACGTGCTGCCGCTCCGCGCCTCCAAAGGTCAGGCCATTCGCTATCTGGCCTATAAATGGGAATTGCCGATGAACGCATTTCTGGTGGCGGGCGATTCGGGCAACGACCTGGAAATGCTGCTCGGCGATACCCAGGCGGTGGTGGTGTCCAATCATAGTGCCGAGCTGGACAAGCTGCGGNNCGGGATGGATCAGGTGTATTTCGCCGGAACGCCCTGTGCGTCCGGCATCCTCGAGGGTATGGCGCACTATGGACTTGTGCGTACGCCGGCGCCCGACAGCCACAAGGAGGCTGCATGATCGATGCGCTGAAAATCTGGACGGCGGAGCACCGTGATCCGGTGGATGCCTACCTGCGTCGCTGCTTTGCCGAAAACCGGGTGCTGATGCTGCAAAGCGACCTCTGCCAGGTGCTCGATGCCCTGGCGGCCGACCCCGCCAGCCCGCCTCTCGACGGCACGCCCATGCAGCAGGCGGTGCGGCATTTCCAGGAAGGCGTATTCCAGACGCCATGGGCCTACTTCGCGCTGCGCGAGGGCGCCGGCCGCTGGCGTTATCTGCGCATGCATCAGGAACAGCTTGTGCCGGAGCGCGTATCGGTGAGTGAATTTCTCGCCTTCAAGGAACAACTGGTGAGGCCAGCGGATGACGGCGACAGCACGCTGGAAATCGACTTCGAGCCGTTTGGCCGCCATGTACCGCACCTGCAGGAAACACGCTCGATCGGGCAGGGTGTGCTGCATCTCAACCGGGCGCTGGCAAGCGCGATGTTCACCCGGCCCGAGGCGGGGCAGGCCAAGCTCGTGAACTTTCTGCGCATGCACAAGATCGACGGCCAGCAGTTGATGCTTGCGCCGCACATCGGCGAGGTATCTCAGCTGCAGGATGCGTTGCGCGAAGCGCTGCGGCAGCTTGAAGCGCTCGACCCCGAGACGCCATGGACCGGGCTGGCGGCAACGATCGGCAGACTGGGCTTCGAGCCTGGCTGGGGCGCCACGGCGGCACGGACAAGCGAGACCATGGGGATGCTGGTCGACATTCTGGAGGCGCCGTCGCCCGCCGTGCTGGAGGCCTTTCTCGCGCGCGTTCCGATGATTTCGCGCCTGCTGATCCTGTCGCCGCACGGCTACTTCGGCCAGGACAACGTGCTGGGGCGCCCCGATACCGGCGGCCAGGTAGTCTACATTCTCGACCAGGTGCGTGCGCTGGAACATGAGATGCACGACCGCATGGCGGCCCAGGGGGTGCAGGTCGATCCGCAGATCATCGTGGTTACCCGGCTGATTCCCGACGCCGACGGCACCACCTGCAACCAGCCGCTGGAGAAGATCCAGGGCACCGACCATGCCTGGATCGTTCGTGTGCCGTTCCATCACCCCAACGGCGAGGTCGTGCGGGAGTGGATTTCACGCTTCGAGATCTGGCCTTACCTGGAAACCTTCGCGACCCATGTCGAACGCGAGGCGCTGGCGAGGCTGGGGGGGCGTCCCGACCTCATCATCGGCAACTATTCCGACGGCAACCTGGTGGCGAGCCTGCTGTCTTCGCGGCTGGGCGTGACCCAGTGCAACATCGCCCATGCGCTGGAACAGACCAAGTACCTGCACTCGGCACTTTACTGGGAGGCCAACGACCCGATCTATCACTTTGCCTGCCAGTACACCGCCGATCTCATCGGCATGAACCACGCCGACTTCATCATCACCAGCACCTACCAGGAAATCGCCGGCACGGCGCACAGCATCGGCCAGTACGAGAGCTATCGCGCGTTCACCATGCCGGGGCTGTACCGCGTGGTCGACGGTATCGACCTGTTCGATCCCAAGTTCAACATCGTGTCGCCGGGTGCCGATGCGGACATCTATTTTTCCTACAGCGACACGGCGCGGCGGCTGCATTCGCTGACGCCCGATATCGAGCGTCTGCTCCATGCATCCGATCCCGGGGTGCCGCATCGAGGACAGTTCGCNNCAAGCCGCTGATCTTCACCATGGCGCGGCTCGACCACATCAAGAATCTGTCCGGGCTGACCGAATGGTTCGGCGCCAGCGAACGCCTGGCCGGGTCGGCCAACCTGGTAGTGATCGGCGGCCACGTCGACGCGGCCGAATCGTCGGACGAGGAGGAGAAGGCTGAGATCGAGCGCATGCATGCGCTGATGGACCAGTACCGGCTAGACAATGNNGGCTAGACGGGCGGATGCGCTGGCTCGGCGCCCGGCTCGACAAGAACCTTGCGGGCGAACTCTATCGCCATGTCGCCGACTGCCGTGGCGTGTTCGTCCAGCCCGCGCTGTTCGAGGCCTTCGGCCTCACCCGCATCGAGGCGATGGCTTCGGGGCTGCCGGTGTTCGCCACCCGCTACGGCGGGCCGCTCGAGATCATCGAACACGGCAAATCCGGATTCCACATCGATCCCAACGACGGCACTGCCGCCGCCGAAGCGATCGCTGATTTCCTGCAGCAGTGCGCGAGCGATCCGGCCCGCTGGCAACGCATTTCGGACGCTGCGCTGGCGCGGGTGGCCGCGCGCTACACCTGGAAGCTGTATGCCGAACGCATGATGACGCTGTCGCGCATCTATGGTTTCTGGAAGTTCGTCAGCAATCTGGAGCGCGAGGAAGCCGGTCGCTACCTGCAACTGTTTCATCACCTGCAATTTCGTCCACTGGCACGTGCCGTGGGCGAGCACTGAAAGGCATTTCCCATGGAGTATCTGAATACCCTGACCGACTACCTTGGGCAATGGCGCGGCATGGCCGTGACCATGCTGCATGTCGTTCTCATCCTGGGGCTGACCTGGCTGGCGCTGCGGCTGTCGCGCAAGGCGCTGGCACGACTGCGCCTGCACATGCAGCAGGATCTCGACGACTACGAGCGGGTCAAGCGCCTGGATACGCTGGAGCGTGTGTTCCGCTATGTTGCCACCGTGATCATCACGCTGGTCGGCATCATGCTGGTGCTTTCCGAGCTCGGCATTTCCATCGCGCCTATCCTCGCCACGGCCGGAGTGCTCGGTATCGCCATCGGCTTCGGTGCGCAGAGCCTGGTCAAGGACTACTTCAACGGGTTTTTTCTGCTGCTGGAAAACCAGGTGCGCCAGGGCGATGTGGTGCAGGTGGCCGACAAGAGCGGATTGGTCGAGGAGATGACGCTGCGCTACATCCGCCTGCGCGACTACGAGGGCAGCGTGCATTACGTTCCCAACGGCATCGTCGACACCGTCACCAATCGTAGCCGCGGTTTTGCCTTCGCCGTGATCGATGTCGGCGTGGCCTATCGGGAAGACATCGACGCGGTCTATGGCGTGATGCGGGAAGTGGCGGGCGAATTGCGTGCCGATCTAGAATTTTCCGACAAGATCGAGGACGACCTCGAGATTGCCGGTGTCGACAACTGGGCGGATTCGGCCGTGGTGATCCGTTGCCGTTTCAAGGTCAGACCGCTGGAGCAGTGGGGGGTGCGACGCGCCTATCTGTATCGTCTGAAAAAAGCGTTCGACGCCGCCGGCATCGAGATCCCCTATCCGCACCTCACTGTGTATGCGGGGCAGGACAAGCAGGGGCACGCGGCGCCTCTGCCGCTGGTCCTCAAGCGCAAGGCCGCCTGACCAGGGCGTCGTGGCTCAGAGCTCCGACAGCGGTTTCTGCGCGTCCTGGATATTGATTGCGCCCATGTGGGCGATCAGTACGGCCAGATCCTGGTTCAGACGCGTCAGCGCATCCTCCGGCAACTGGCCGAGTGCATGCGTGAGGATGCCGGTCAGCGGCTGCGGTGCCTGTTCGAGCGCTTTTTCCCCCGCGGCAGTGAGATAGAGCTGGACTACGCGCTGGTCGGCGTGCTTGCGCTCGCGCCGGATCAGGCCGGCCTTCTCGATCTTGTCGAGCAGATTGCTCGCGGTGGAGGCGTGGATCGACAGGGCCTGCGCCAGTTCCGACACTTTCATGCCAGGGGTCTGGCGCAGCGCGGCCAGCGCCCAGATCTGCGCGCCGCTGACGCCACAGGCTTTTTCCACCGCCTGAAAATGCTGGCGCACCGCGCCGAAAATGACGCGAAACTGGCGCAGGGCTTCGTTGGCGGCGTTGGGGGATGAACTCAAGTGCGCTCTCCGGTGCATCAAAACGGTAATCATCGCAGAAATTCGGGGTCGTCGCGCCCATCGCCCTGGGCAACGATGGCCAGAGCGGGCCCGGGATGCCGCCGGCCGGGGGCGCGCGCATAGGGGGCAGCGCGGCTGGCCGGTCGGGACATCTGGATCGGTGGTGCGGATTACTGCGGTGGCGTCGCAACCGGCTCGTCGGCGTAGCGCCAGATGTTCACGTTGAACCCGGCTTCGCGGATGTGTTCGGTCTTGGCGGCGAGGAAACGCTGGAAGCTGGGCTCCTCGCGGTAGGAGTTCGATGCGACGTAGTCGAACATGCCCAGGGTGTGGAATACGCGGAAGGACGATTCCCAGCGGATGACCTCCTTGCCGTCAGCGTCGAACAGGACGATGCCGGGGGCATAGTTGACGCCGAGCTGGCGCACCCAGTCGCGCACCGGCATGCGTTTCCCCTCCGGCGTGGTGATCAGATCGCGCGACCACATGTCGAGCTGCACGTTGTCGAACTTCGCGATCACGCCACGGGTTTCCGGGTCAGCCAGCACGCGGCGGTGAAGCACCTCGCAATCGGGGCAGTCCTTCTGCTCGAAAAACACGGCAAGCGGTCTGGCTGCCTTGCCGCGGCGCCGCAGGTCGGTGGCGTTCTTCAGGAAGAAGTCCTGTTTGATCATGTCGCCCGAAGCCTGCTTCGGCACCTCGCGCGCGGCGACGAAATCGCGGAAGGCAACCGTGTTTTCAAGGCGCCCGCCCACCCAGTCGAGCGCAGCCAGCAGGCGCGCCGGCGGCACGTAGCCATTGAGCCGCAGCACAGTTTTGCCGGTCTCGTCGAAAAAANNCGAAAAACAGCAGGCTGGGCGTGAACTGGATTTTCTGCGCCGCGCTGTAGCTTTTTTCCGTGTAGGTCTTGCCGTCCAGTCCGACCAGTTCCTTGTCGCCCCACAGGTTGACCGCAATGACGTCAAATTTCTGCCGCATCGTGGCTTCGATCTCGCGCTGTGACAGGTTGCGCTCCACTAGCGCCGAGCAATACGGGCAGCCGTCCTGGGTGAACATCAGGATGACGCGCTTGCCGTTTTTGCGGGCCTCGTCGATGTCCTCCTTCAGATGCAGGAAGCTGTCCTTGAACCAGGTGGGGTATTCGGTCGCCTTGGCACCGTAGTAGGTGCCCATCCTGGCGGGCGCAGCCGGTTCGGCGGCATGCAGGGGGAAAATAGGGAGCAGGGCAACAAACAGCGCGAGCAGCGTACGAATCTCCATGGCAGTCTCCATCCATTGTCATCGGGTTTGCTGGCTCCCATGCTAGCAGCCGGCCGGCCCGCCGGGGTGTGCCAGCCGGCCTAGTCGTTCGCCTGGCCGGCGATGAACACGTCGCTGCTGGAATGGGCCAGCACATGTTTGGTCACGCTGCCGAGCAGGAGTTCCTCCATCATCGACTGGCCATGCTTCCCCATCACGATGAGATCGGCGTCCATCGTCTGCTCGTGCTCGAGAATGCGCAGGGTGGCGGGCCCATGCACGAACTGGCGCGTCAGCCGGTTGGCCGGCACCTTGAGCGTGTCGACGAAGGCGTCCATTGTCACCTTGGCCGCGTCGCGTGTCCGGATGCGGTATTCGTGTATCTGGCTGTCGTCCATGCCGGCGAGACGGAAGGTGGACTCCAGCTCCACTTCGAACGCGTGCAGCAGCACGATGTCGGCGTCGGGCAGCCAGGCGTGGGCGGCGTTGATCGCGACGGCTGCGTGCGCGGAAAAGTCGACCGGGGCGAGGATGCGTCGATACGGCGCATGCGGACGCTGCTTGACTGCGAGCAAGGGGCGGCGCGATTTGCGCAGCACCCGCTCGGTGGTCGATCCGATCAGCAGTTCGCGCACGAAATGCGCGCCGCGCACGCCCATCACCAGCATGTCGGCCTGGCGCGTTTCGGCGAGCTCGGCCAGTGCTGTCAGCGCCGAACCTTGCATCAGCACGGTGTCGATGCTGCAGGTGTGGCGTGCTGTCAGATTGGCCGCCAGCTCGGCCAGGTCTTTTTCCGCCTGGGCAAGCAGCTGCGCTTCCAGTACGGCGGCGTTGCCGGGCAGAATGCGGCGCAGCGTGTCGAGCGCCGATCCGCTGACGATATGGGCAAGCGTGAGGCGGGCGTCGGCATGTGCCTGTGCCAGCATGGCGGCACGCTCCAGCGCATGGCGTGCTGGGGCGGAGAAATCGGTGGCGGCGAGCAGCGTATGGGTCATGACGGTTCCTTGACGGAGGCGAGTTCGGCGGACGCGATACGGGCGGCCAGATCGAGCGCGGCAAAATCGGCGGCCTGGTTGAAGGGGTGGATGATTTCGACCTGGTCGAAATGGATCAGACGCGCCGCTTCCGCTTCGTCGCGCGCCACGATGGCGATATGGCCCTTGAATTGGTTCAGGGTCAGCGCATGCAGCAGGGCGCGATTGGATGCGTAGTCTGGCAGCGTGCTGACGACCCAGGGCACGCCCGCAAGCGGCAGGCTTTCGACGAAATCCGGCGCCTCGCCGTCGCCGAAGCGCGCGTTCATTCCATGGTGCTGCTGCGCCCGCACCACTTCGGGGTCGAAGTCCACGCCCAGCACGTGGATCTCCTGCTGGGTCAGCGCATGCGCCAGCCGGCTGCCGTAACGGCCGAGGCCGAAAATGACGACATCGGGCCGGACGGTGTCGCGCTGCGCATGCTCGACCGCGAGCTCGCGAAAGGGATGGCGGCGCTCGAACACGCCCAGCCAGGGCGCCAGCCAGGCGTACAGGTGATGCGAATACAGGATCATGTAGGACGACAGGGCGATGGTGATGAGGCCGACCAGCGTGGTCAGTCCGAGTGCGCTGTTACCGACATGTCCGAGGCTGATGCCCATGGCGACAAAGATGATGGAGAACTCCGAGATCTGCGCGACCGTCAGCCCGGCAAGAAAGCCGGTCCGCTTGCGATAGCCCATGTAGCCCATGATCGCCATCACGATCAGCGGGTTGCCGATCAGCACGAACAGCGACAGCACGATGGACGTGCCGACCTCATCACCGAGGGTCGAGAAATCGAGCTTGGATCCGAGGTCGATGAAAAAGAACAGCAGCAGAAAGTCGCGGATGCTGGATAGCCGTGCGCTGATCGCCTCCCTGTACGCCGTGGAGGCGAGCGAGAACCCGGCGATGAATGCACCGGCTTCCTTGCTGAAGCCGACGTATTCGCCCGCCGCCGCCAGCGTGGTGCCCCAGGCGATGGCGAAGATCAGCAGCAGTTCCTGCGAGCGCGCCAGCGTGTCGACGATGCGCGGCAGTATGTAGCGCATCAGCACGAACAGCAGCAGCGCGGCGCCGCCGAGGCGCGCCAGCAGGCTCAGCGCCAGGGCCATACCGCCGACCCCTTCCTCGCCCATACCGCCGAGTCCGCTCATGATCGTCATCGCAACCACCACGGCGAGATCCTGCACGATGAGAAAGCCGACCGCGATGCGGCCGTGCAGCGAATCCAGTTCGCGTTTGTCGGACAGCAGCTTGACGATGATGATGGTGCTGGAGAAGGTCAGCGCCACCGCCACGTACAGCGCCTCCAGCCAGCCCTTGCCGAGCGCGAGGACGATGAAGAAGCCGAACAGGATGGTGAAGCTCAGTTGTCCCAGACCCGTGGCGAGCGCGACCGGACCAATGTGGCGGATGTGGTGCAGATCGAGCTTGAGGCCCACCACGAACAGCAGCACGGTGATGCCGATCTGCGCCAGCAGGTCGATCTGGTCGTGTGCGCCGACCCAGCCGAACAGCGCCGGGCCGACCACGATGCCGACGATGATGTAAGCCACCAGCAGCGGCTGACGCAGCCGTACCGCGATGGCGCCGATCACGGCTGAAACCATCAATAGCAGGGCGAATTCCTGATAGATGCTGTTCATGTCGTCAATGCGTTGCAGATTTGTGGTTGCTGCGGATCACGGCCTTCTCGATTTCCACCACGCTGTAGACGACGATCCCGAACAGGAAGATTCGCCCCCAGGCGGCGGCGTCGAGCGCGGCGGTGGCGAACAGCGCCTGCATTACGGGCAGGTAGGTGAACAGCCCCTGCAGCACGACCAGCACGCCGATGGCGATCAGCACCGCCCGGTTGCCGAAGAAGCCGGACCAGCCGACGACCGGTGCGGTGAGGCGGCGGCAGTTGAATAGGTAGAAGATCTCACCCATCACCAGCGCGTTGATCGCCGCGGTGCGCGCCACGTCGAGCGGCACGCCGCGCTCCAGTTCCCACAGGAACAGGCCGAGCGATCCTGCCACCAGGAACGCCGTGACGAAGGCGATGCGCCACAGCATGAAGCGCGTCAGCAGTGGCTCGTCCGGGTTGCGCGGCGGCTGGCGCATGGCTTCGGGCTCGGGGTGCTCGAAAGCCAGCGCCAGCGCCAGCGTTACCGCCGTCACCATGTTGACCCACAGGATCTGCACCGGGGTGATCGGCAGGGTGAGGCCGAGCAGGATCGCGATCAGCACCATGCCGGCCTGCGCCGCATTGGTGGGCAGGATGAACACGATGGCCTTCTTCAGGTTGCCGTAGACGGTGCGGCCTTCCTCGACGGCGTGCGCGATCGACGCGAAGTTGTCGTCGGCCAGCACCATCTCCGCCGCCTCCTTGGCGGCCTCGGTGCCTTTTTTCCCCATGGCCACGCCGACGTCGGCGCGTCGCAGCGCCGGCGCGTCGTTGACGCCGTCGCCGGTCATCGCGGTGACGTGCCCCAGGCTTTGCAGGGCTTCGACCAGGCGCAGCTTATGTTCGGGGCTGGCGCGGGCGAAGATGTCGGTCTTCGCCACCACGTCGCGCAGCTGCGCGTCGTCGAGCGACTCGATCTCGGCACCGGTCGTCGCGTGCACCGCCTCGCCGGGCGGGTGCCCGCCCAGCCCCAGCTGCGTGCCGATGGCCCGCGCGGTGGCGGCGTGGTCGCCGGTGATCATCTTGACCCGGATGCCGGCGTTGCGGCAGGTGGTGACTGCCTGGATGGCCTCCTCGCGCGGCGGGTCGGCGAGCCCCAGCACGGCCAGCAGGGTGAAGCCGCCGTCCTCGATGTCGGAAAAGTTCAGCGTCGTCGTGGTTTCGTGCCGCACCGCCAGCGCCAGCAGCCGCATGCCCTGGGCGGCGGCTTCCTCCATGCGCGCATGCCAGAAACCGGAATCGAGCGGCGCCTCGCTGTCCGTGCCGCGCTGCGTCTCGCACAAGGCCAGCACGCGCTCCGGCGCGCCCTTGAGATAAATGAAGCCGCGCCCGTCATGGTCGTGGTTGAGCGTGGCCATGAAGCGGTGCTCGGACTCGAACGGGATGACGTCGCTGCGCGGCAGTGCCTCTCGGGTCTGGCGCAGGTCGAGCCCGGCCTTCATCGCCAGGGTCAAGAGCGCGCCCTCGGTGGGGTCGCCGGCCAGTTGCCAGCCGGCGTCGGTATCGCGCAGGTCGGCGTCGTTGCACAGCAAGGCGGCATGCGCCACGTCCTGCAGCAGGGGCTGCGACTCGGGATCGACCTGCGCGCCGTCGCGGGCAAAGCCGCCCTCGGGCGCGTAGCCGCTGCCCGACACCTCGAACATGCCGTCGGCGCCGATGACGGTCTGCACCGTCATTTCGTTGCGGGTCAGGGTGCCGGTCTTGTCCGAGCAGATGACGCTGACCGCACCCAGCGTCTCCACCGCGGGCAGGCGGCGGATGATGGCGTGGCGGTGCGCCATGCGGGTGACGCCGATGGCGAGCGTGATGGTCATGATCGCCGGCAGTCCCTCGGGGATCGCGGCCACAGCCAGGCCCACCGCGGCGAGGAACATCTCGCTCGCCGGGTAGTCGCGCACCCACACGCCGAAGCCGAAGATCAAACCCGACAGCAACAGGATCACCCCCGCCAGCCACTGGCCGAAACGTGCCATCAGTTTCAGCAGCGGCGTGGTGAGTTTCTCGACGGTCGCCAGGAGCGTGCTGATGCGGCCCAGTTCGGTTTCGCTGCCGGTGGCCGTCACCACGCCCGTGCCCTGGCCGTAGGTGACCAGCGTGCCCGACCAGGCCATGCTGGCGCGGTCGCCGAGCGCGGCGGCTTCATCCACCGCATCGACCTGCTTGTCGACCGCGAGCGATTCGCCGGTCAATGCGGCTTCCATCACCCGCAGACTCTTGACGTCGATCAGCCTGAGGTCGGCCGGCACCCGGTCGCCCGAGGCCAGGTGCACGATGTCGCCCGGCACCAGGTCCTCGGCGGGGATTTCGTGACGTTCGCCGGCGCGGGTGACGATCGCGTGCGGCGACAGCATGCTGCGGATCGCGTCGAGCGCTTCTTCGGCGCGGCCTTCCTGGATGAAGCCGATCACCGCGTTGATCGCCACCACGCCGAAGATCACGCCGGAATCGAGCCAGTGCCCGAGCCACGCGGTGATGACTCCGGCGGCCAGCAGCACGTAGATCAGCACATTGTGGAACTGCAGCAGCAGGCGCTGCCAGGCCGGCTGGCGCTGCGGCGGGGGCAGGCGGTTGCTTCCGTATTGCGCGCGTCGCGCGTCGATGTCGTCGGGGGGCAGGCCGGTGCGCGAAGCGCCCAGGCGGCCCAGAGTGTCGCTGGCAGACAGGCTGTGCCAGCGTGGCGGATGTTCGTTTGTCTGCAAAGCGAGGCTCCGTTCGGTCGGCGTACCCGTAGAATTCTGGTCCATCTCAATGACATGGTAGCGCAATGCCTGTTCCCTCCTCCCGGGCTCGACCGTGCTGAATACCCGTCCTGCAGCACGGCGCACGCATGGGTCGAGGGGGAGGCGAGCTTGCAGGGACTAAACCTTTCTGCCGATCAGGCCGTCATAACGAACAGAACCACACTCCGATTCCGCTGCCTGACACGACCTGATGCTGCCCGAGCATTTCCGCCGCTTTCTTCCCGACCCCCACGCCCTGCGTGAACACCGCGCGCTGCGCTGGCTGGGGCCCACGCTGCATCACCCGCGGCTGTGGCATGTCAACCGCCGCGGCATCGCCACGGGCCTGGCCGTCGGCGTGTTCTTCGGTCTGCTGATCCCGGTGGCGCAGATATTCTTCGCCGCGTTGACGGCGCTGTTGCTGCGCGCAAACATTCCGGCCGCGGTCGGCAGCACGCTCATCACCAATCCGATCACCTTCGCGCCGGTGTACTACGCGGCCTATCATCTGGGAGCCTGGATGCTGGGGAGCGCCGATGTGCCTGTGGCCGAGGTCAACCTTGACAGGGTTGCGGCCAGGACGGCGACCGGACTGGCGTTGTGGATGGACCGCCTGACCACGGTGGGCGCGCCGCTGGCGATGGGGTTGCTGACGCTGGCGGTGAGTCTGTCAGTGTTGATCTATTTTGCCGTGCACTGGACCTGGCGGCTGCGCATCGTGCGCGCCTGGCAGCGTCGCAAGACCTCCCGCCGCAAGCGCTGATACGCACGGCAGCCCCAGCCGGCAAGCGCAGTTCTGTCTCCGCGCGTTCACCGCAGCGTGTGCGGCAACGCTTGCATCCTTTCGCGTGCGCCTTCAGCATGCGCTTAGACTCGCTGTTTCTATTGTGTTCGTGGAGTTCAAGCGTGCGCCCGAGGCGCGCGGATCGGGAGCCGCATTTCCATCCACCATGCAGAACCTCGCAGCAATCTGGCTTTCGCTGCTCGCCTGTCTTGCCGTGATCGGCGTTGCGGGTGTGCGGCTTTCGCGCTACGGCGACATCATCGCCGAGAAGAGCGGCATGAGCCGTGGATGGGTGGGCTTGATCCTGCTGGCCACGGTGACGTCGCTTCCTGAACTGGTCACCGGGCTGTCTGCGGTGACGGTCGCCAACGTGCCGGATATCGCGGTGGGCGACATCATGGGAAGCTGCGTATTCAATTTGCTCATTATCGTGGCGCTGGATTTTCTCTACCGCAAGGAATCCGTCTACACGCGTGCGCGTCAAGGCAACGTGCTGTCTGCCGGCTATGGCATCGCCCTGATCGGTTTCGCCGGTTTCAACCTGCTGCTGTATCGCGCAGGGGCATTTCCATCCCTCGGCCATGTGGGCCTCTACACGCCTGTCATCCTGCTGCTGTACGGGTTGGCCATGCGTTCGCTCTACCGTTACGAGCAGGCGCAGGTCAGCGAGTATGTGGAAGATCGCGTCGAGCTTTATCTGGATACGACCCTGAAACAGGCGGTGCAGGGCTACGCCATGGCCGCAGTTGCCGTGGTGGCGGCCGGCATCTGGCTGCCCTTTATCGCCAGGGATCTGGCCGTGGTCATGGCCTGGCAACAAAGCTTCGTGGGCACGCTGTTTGTCGCCGCAATCACGTCCGCCCCCGAGGTCGTGGTGACGGTGTCCGCCCTGCGCATGGGCGCGGTTGATCTGGCGATCGGCAACCTGTTCGGCAGCAACCTGTTCAATATCGCCATTCTCGCGATCGACGATCTGGCGTATCTGCCTGGTCCGCTGCTGGCCGATGTCTCGCTGACCCACGCAACCTCGGCCTTTTCCGCCATGATGATGAGCGGCCTGGCGGTGGTCGGTCTGGTACTGCGGCCGCCTTCCCGCGTCTTTCGTACAGTCAGCTGGATCAGCCTGCTGCTGCTCGTCATCTACCTGCTGAACACCCTGTTCCTCTATCTCTATGGCAACTGAGCGCAGCGAACCGCACTGGCATTGCCTCGACAGCGGGGCGGCCGCTGCGCAACTGGAGAGCGACCTCAGCGCGGGGCTGACCGCCGATGCGGCTGCAAGACGGCTTGAAGAGGCCGGCCCCAACGCGCTGCCGGAGGCCGGCCGGCGCCACCCGCTCGCCATGCTGGCGTCGCAGTTCACCGATTTCATGATACTGGTGCTGATTGCCGCGGCCATCATCGCCGGCATCATCGGCGACGTGCAGGACACCATCGCCATCGCGGTCATCGTGTTCCTCAACGGCATCCTCGGCTTTGTCCAGGAATTCCGAGCCGAGCGCGCGATGGCGGCGCTCAGGCAGATGGCCAGCCCGCGGGCGCGTGTGATCCGCGACGGCCAGCCCAGCCTGATCGATGCAAGCGATCTGGTGCCCGGCGACCTGGTGGAGCTGGAAGCCGGCAACATCCTGCCGGCCGACCTGAGACTGACCGAACTGGCCTCGCTCAAGGTCGACGAATCCGCGCTCACCGGCGAATCACAGCCGGTTGAAAAGCAACTCGAGACGTTGCACCCGACCGACCTGCCGCTCGGCGACCGTCTCAACCTGGCCTACAAGGGAACGGTGGCGACCTATGGCCGCGCGCGCGGCCTGGTGGTGGCGACCGGCATGCAGACCGAGCTGGGGAAGATCGCCGCGCTGTTGTCCGGCGAATCCGGCAAAACGCCGCTGCAAAAGCGCCTGGCTCGCTTCGGCCGGAATCTGGCGAT
>DONB01000257.1 GCA_003510325.1 Thiobacillus sp.
GAGATCGCGAAGAAGACGCTGCCGCCCGACTTCAGCTACGAATGGACCAGTGCCTCATTCCAGGAGAAGCGCTCGAGCGGGACGTCGGGTCTCGCGCTGGGGTTGGCGGTGCTGATGGTCTTTCTGATCCTCGCCGCGCAGTACGAGAAATGGTCGCTGCCGTTTGCCGTGCTGATGGCGCTGCCCTTCGGCACCTTTGGCGCGCTCGCCGCGGTGTGGCTGCGCGGGCTGACCAACGACGTGTACTTCCAGATCNNTGCCGCTGGCGGTGTCCAGCGGCGCTGGGGCGGGCGCGCGTCACGCGGTCGGCACCGGCGTCGTCGGCGGCATGCTCGCCGCCACCTTCCTTGCGGTCTTCTTCATCCCGCTGTTCTTCCACTGGGTGTCCGACCGCAGGTTGCAGGCGCGGTCGGAGGAAATCGACGCTCGTCCGCACGAGCATGGCAGCGCGCATGTGCCGTCGCATCATCCGGCACCTCGCCCCCCCGTCTGACCTGATCCCGGCGCTCGGCCCTCAAGTGTGCTGTGCGGTTACCGTTAAGCAATCTGGCGTGGTCTGGGGGGCGCGCCGCATGCGCGTCCAGCTTTCTGGCTATGCAGCGTTGACGGGGGGCAACAAACCCGGAATACTTGACTCATAAGCATGGTTAATTGTGCAACCCTCCAGCCAAGAGAGGACACCCTGCGTTGACGCGACTGCAAGGACAAGACACGCACCGCCTCGCCGGCATGTTGCTGCTGGCCGCGAGCATCCCGCTGCTGGTGTGGCAGGCCGTTCCGGCCAACCAGCTGACGATTTCAGGACCGACTTTCCTGGCGGCGCATTCGATGATGGAAATCTTCGCCATCATCGTTGCAGCGCTGGTCTTTTTTACCGGGCACAGCGTGCAGGAGACCATGCGTTCGACCCGGTCGATGGCGCTGGGCTGCGCGTTCCTGGCGGTGGCGCTGTTCGATACCCTGCATTTCCTGTCCTACCTGGGCATGCCGGACCTGCTCAGCCCCAATTCCCCCCACAAATCCATTCTGTTCTGGCTGCTCGGCCGCTACGCTGCAGGGATCGGCCTGCTGGCCTATGTGCTGCTACCGGAAACCCCCGCCGTGCGTTTTCCGGACAGCCGCTACGGCTGGGCCGTGGTGCTGCTTGCGCTGGTGGCGCTTTCCTACGGGCTTCTGGTGTCGCCGCAGATCGTGCCGGCGACGTATGTGGCTGGCCAGGGGTTGACCTCGCTCAAGCTGGCGCTCGAATGGGGCGTGTTCGGCCTCTACCTCGCGGTCGCCGTCCTGCTGGTCGTGCGCCGCAAGCGGATCACCAACTGCGATTTCGAAAGCCTGATGCTGGCCCTGCTGCTGATGGCGGCTGGCGAGCTGTTCTTCATCGTCTATGTGGAAGTCAGCAGCACGGCCAACATGCTGGGACACACCTACAAGGTGTTTGCCTATTATTTCCTCTATCGCGCGATCTATGCCGAGGCCGTGAGCCGGCCGTTCCGTCAGATGCGGCACATGCTCAGCCATGACGACCTGACCGGGCTGCCCAACCGCATGGCCTTCAACGACAGGCTCAAGCTGGCGATGGCGCATGCCCGCCAGGATGCGCCCTGTGCCGTCCTGCTGCTTGACCTGGATTATTTCCAGAATGTGAACGACACGCTGGGCCACGAGCATGGCGACCTGCTGCTGGTTGCCGTCGCCGAACGGATACGTGCGAGCCTGCCGAAAGCCGCATTCATGGCCCGCTTCAGCGGCGACGAGTTCGTGATCCTGCTGGAAGATGCGTCGGTCGAACGAGCAAGCCAGGTCGGCCAGGATTTGCTGCAGGCCATGGCCCGCGAATTCGACGTCGGCGACGACCGTCTGGAAATCAGCGCCAGCATCGGCATCGTCAGTTATCCTGCCGATGGCGAGTCGGCCAGCATCCTGATGCGTTATGCCGACCTTGCCCTGCACCGCGCCAAATCGTCCGGGCGCGACTGCTTCATCGCATTCAGCCGCGACCTGTCCGAAGAGATCCAGCGTCGGGTGCTGCTGGAGGCGCGGCTGAAGCATGCTCTGGCGCGCAACGAACTTGCGCTGCATTACCAGCCCAAACTGGAAATTCGGTCGGGGCGCCTGATGGGGTGGGAGGCGCTGCTGCGCTGGCAATCGCCCGAACTCGGTGCGGTCAGCCCGGAGGAGTTCATTCCGGTCGCCGAACAAAGCGGCCTGATCCTGCCGATCGGCGACTGGGTGCTGCGCGAAGCCTGCCGGCAGATGCGGGCGTGGCAGGAACAGGGACTGTCGGCGGGCACCATGGCGGTCAACCTGTCGACACGGCAGTTCAGGCAAAAGGACCTGGCCGAGCAAATCAGCACCGCGCTGCGCGACAGCGGGCTGCCGCCGGGCGACCTCGAACTGGAAATCACCGAGTCGTCGATCATGGACAACCTGGCGTCGGCCGCGACCGTTCTGGCCGAGCTGGAGCAGCGCGGCATCCGCATTGCGGTGGACGACTTCGGCACCGGCTATTCGTCGCTGAGCTACCTGAAGACCTTCCCCATCCACTGTTTGAAGATCGACCGTTCCTTCATCCGCGACATTCCGGGCGACGAGAACGACGCCGTCATCGTGCGGACCATCATCGCGCTGGCCGGCAGCCTCGGTCTGACGGTCGTCGCCGAAGGCGTCGAGACCGACGCGCAACTGGCGTACCTGCGCGCCAACCATTGCGATCAGGCCCAGGGCTACCTGTTCAGCCGCCCGCTGCCGCCGGGCGAATGCCTAAGGCTGATGCAAGCCGGGCCGCGCCAGATGGCAGCGGCGTAGGGTCCTGTTCCCCAAATGAAAAAGCCGGGCGATGCCCGGCTTTTCTGTTTCAGCGTCGGATCAGGCTCCACCCATAACGGGCAGGCCGGAGTTGCAATGACGCTGTCGCGTGAACAATCCCGTTCACGCGGCCTTTTCGTGGTGGTAGCCGGTCACGGTGTCGACTTCGCTCTTGGAGCCGAGGATCACCGGCACGCGCTGGTGCAGCCCTTCGGGCGCGAGGTCGAGGATGCGCGAATAGCCGGTGGTGGCGGCGCCGCCGGCCTGCTCGACGATGAAGGCCATCGGGTTGGCTTCGTACAACAGGCGCAGCTTGCCGGCCTTGGACGGATCCTTGGTGTCCTTGGGGTACATGAAGATGCCGCCGCGGGTGAGGATGCGGTGCACTTCGGCGACCATCGAGGCGACCCAGCGCATGTTGAAGTCCTTGCCGCGCGGGCCGGTCTTGCCGGCGAGGCACTCGTCGACGTAGCGCTGCACCGGCTTTTCCCAGAAACGCATGTTGGACGCGTTGATCGCGAATTCCTTGGTTTCGGTGGGGATGGTCATGTTGGGGTGGGTCAGCACGAACTCGCCGACGTCGCGGTCGAGCGTGAAGCCGTTGGTGCCGTGGCCGAAGGTCAGCACCAGCATGGTCGAGGAGCCGTAGATCGCGTAGCCGGCGCACACCTGCTGGGTGCCGGGCTGCAGGAAATCTTCCATCTTGGCGGCGCGGCCGGCGACCGGAGCCTTGAGGATCGAGAAGATGGTGCCGACCGAGATGTTGACGTCGACGTTGGACGAGCCGTCGAGCGGATCGAACACCAGCAGGTATTTGCCAAGCGGATACTGGCTGGGGATCGGATAGACCTCGTCCATTTCCTCGGACGCCATGCCGGCCAGGTGGCCCGCCCACTCGTTGGAGCGGATCATGATGTCGTTGGTGATGACGTCGAGCTTCTTCTGCGTCTCTCCCTGCACGTTCTCGGAATCCAGCGCGCCCATCACGCCCAGCAGCGCGCCCTTGTTGACGGCGTTGGAAATCGCCTTGCAGGCGGTGACGACGTCGTTCAGCAGCGAGGTGAAATCGCCGGTGGCGCCGGCGGTGCGGCGCTGTTCTTCAATGATGAACTGGGTAAGGGTGGTGCCGGTGTGCATGGTCAGACTCCGAAATGTATAAGCAAATCAGAATATTATACACCAGCAATGCCGGCGTCCTGTTAGTCCGTCCCCACCAGCTGATCGGAGCGGGTGAAGGTCCAGGTTCGCGTTATAGACAAAATGTCGGCCTTTTTTCGCATGTCCTCGGGGAAGGGCGCGTAGGGCGCGGCGAGCTCGACGATCCGGACCGCGGCAGCGTCGAGAATCTTGGAGCCGGACGAGCGGTCGATCTCGACTTTTTCGATGCGGCCATTGGCAAAGATCGACACGGTGAGCTTGAGGCTGCCGTAGATGCCCTGCCGGCGCGCAGCTTCCGGATAGTTGACGTTGCCGACGCGCTCGACCTTGGTGACCCAGTCCTCGACGTAGCGCGCAAACGCGTATTCCCTGACGTTGGCGCCGACGAAGGCGCGCTTGGGGCGCTGCTGGTACTCGTCCCACTGCTGCGAGATGCGGGCCTGCAGCTGCGCCATTTCGCGCGCCTGCTGATTGAGCTGGCTAGCGTCGAGGGCGGGCTGATCAGGTGTCGGCGGCGCCGTTCGCGGCTGTTCCTGCAACTGGGCACCAGGCTGCATCTGGGTCAACAGGGTTCTGGCCTGCTGCTCCAGTTCGGCCACGCGCGCCTGCAGGGCGGCCTCCTCGCTGCCGATCTGGGTTTTCGGGCTGGCTGGCAGCGGGCTTTTCAGCCGGCGTTGTTCGTCGGTGTTGCCGCCGCCCGCCAGGCTCACCTGCGCCAGCGCATCGGGGTTGAGCGGCGAGTCCGCGCTTTTGGCGTTGACCAGCACCACTTCCATCGGCAGGGAGGGGTCCTCGAACAGTAACGGGTTGACCTGCACGAACTGGGTCGACAGCACCATGCCGTGCACTGCGGCCGACGCCAGCAGGGCGAGCGCCATGCGCGTGCCCTGCTTGGACGGTTCGGCGAGAGGAGGGGGGGAAGGGACGGCAGACACCATGCGCTTGAAAGATCGGACAGGTCGATTCTACGGAACGACTGCCGCGCTGTCAGGCGGCGGTGCCACGATTTCCTGATATTCGGCGTGGAAGCTGATATCGAGCAGGTCGATGGCGGAAATCGCCAGTCGCACTTTCGACCCCGGTGCGACGCCCATCACCGAGGGCGCACGCGTCACCATCGGCAGGCTGTCGAAGCGCACCAGGTCTTCGCGGATCACATTGGCGGTGACCTCGGTCACGTTCTCCTGGATCAGCCAGCGCAACATCCAGTAGCGCTCCAGCCGGCGCTGGAACTCGTTGTAGGCATCGTAGGCGAGTTCGAAGTCGCGCACCACCGAAAACAGCGCTTCGCTGCGCGGCGGGTAGACCGGCTCGCTGCCCTGCACCAGGCTGATCAGCTGGCGCTGGTTGACCAGGTCGACGTAGCGCCGCAACGGCGACGACGACCAGGCGTACTGGTCGACGCCGAGACCGACGTGCGGGTCGGGACTGGTCGTCATGCGGGTCTTGCCGTTGGCCTGCGCGCGGTAGATGCCGGGCACGCGCTTTTCCGCCAGCCAGCCGCCCCAGTGCGCGTTGGCGAAGATCATCAGCTCCGACACCACCTTGTCGATCGGGCTGCCACGCTTGCGCGGCACGATGCTGATGCGGTCGTTGTCGACCTTGAAGTTGTAGTCGACGCGGTCGACCGTGTCGGCCTTGCCGCGCCCGGCTTCCAGCACCGCGGCGAAGTCGCGCAGCCATTCCAGTTCGCGGCGGTAGGGGTAATCCGGCACAGACGGATTGCGCAGGGTGTCGTCGTTGAACAGCACCTCCAGCGTTTCGTGTCGCAGGTTGTCGGCGATGTGCACCATCTCCAGCCTGGTTTCGGTGGCCAGTATCCGCAAATCGGATGCCACGTCGACATACAGCGACAGCGCCGGGCAGTCGTGGGTTTCGCCCAGGGTGTAGTGGTGGATCAGCGCGTCCGGCAGCATGGTGATCTTGTCGCCAGGGTAATAGACGGTCGAGAGCCGCTCGCGCGCCACCTTGTCGAGTTCCGAACCCGGGGTGACGCCGAGCGCGGGCGCGGCGATGTGGATGCCGACGCGGACGCTGCCGTCGTCGCGCCACTCGACCGACAGCGCATCGTCGATCTCGGTGGTCGCCNNGCGCCGCAGCGTTCGATCAGCCGCAGTTGCGACAGCCCGGTGGCCGTCGCCGCATCTTCCAGTGCCTTGTATTCCAGCGTGTTCTTGTCCGGCGCGATGAGGATGCGCGGGATCAGCGAGGCGTATTCCTCCGGCAGCCGGAAGGCCGCCAGTTCGCCTGCCAGATGCGCCTGTCGCTCTGCCGCCAGCCGTTTCTTCTCCAGCCCGGCCTTGGCCGCTGCCAGCGTGTCGGCCGGGGCCGGGCGGTAGCGGCCCTTGCCCTTTTTGTGAAAGTAGATCGGCGAGGCATGCAGNNCTGCGCCAGCTGCTCGAAGCCGAACTCGTCGGTGCCCGCCGCTTCCCACAGGAAATCTGCGTCGAGCTCCGCCGTCAGCGCCTCGGCCTGCTGCATCACCTCGGCCGGCGCCGGTGCGGCGAAGCGCAGCAGGATGTTCGCCGTCTTGATCTTGCTGCGCTTGCCCGAGGCGGTTTCCACCTGTGCCGTGGCGTCGGTTTCGGACAGGATGGAACCGGCCTTGAAATGGCCGTCCTCTTCAAAGATGAGGTACATGGAAAATCAGAAATCCAGAATGGTTTGGTAGTGACGCTCGAACCCGGCAAAGCCGTGATCGCCGCCGTCCTCGACGATCTGCCTGGCGCCCACATAATAGGCCACCGCATCGCGGTAATCGAGCACCTCGTCGCCGGTCTGCGCCAGCAGCAGATAGCGTTCAGGCCGGGTGATGCGTTCGACGTCCAGCGCCGCGAGTTCGGCCAGATGCGCCTCGGTAAGTTCCCACTTCTCGCCGCTGTGCCAGTTGGTCTGCGGGCCGAGTGCACTGCGAAGCAGCGTGTGGGCATGCACCGCAGGATTCACCAGCACCGCTTTCCAGCCGTGCTTTTCCGCCAGGTGGGTCGCGTAGAAACCGCCCAGCGAACTGCCGATCAGCGTGACTGAATCAGGGCGGCGTTGTTCCAGTTCGGACTCGACGTGCGCAATGGCCTCGCGCGGGCTGTTGGGCAGCGCCGGGCAATAGTAGTCCGCCTGCCGCCCAAGACTCGCCATGTGCTCGCCGAGCTGCCGGGCCTTGCCGGACGCGGGGGAGGAATTGAAGCCGTGGAGATAGACAATCATCCCGGGATTTTACCGGGGCGGCTCCGTTTCCCGAAATGAGCTAGTCGTCGAAGCAGTAGAAGTCCGCCTTGGTGACGCCGCAGTCGGGGCAGCTCCAGTCGTCGGGGATGTCGGCGTAGCGGGTGCCGGGCGCAAGGCCGTGGTCGGGGTCGCCTGCCGATTCGTCGTAGATGTAGTCGCAGACGGCGCAGGTCCATTTGCGGAAGGCGGGGGCGGTTTCAGGGGAGGAGACAGCAGATTCGAGATTCATCATGGCAGTTTCCACGGATCGAGCGTGGCCAGCAGTTGGTTGAAGATGACGTCGAGTTCGCCGCCCAGCACGTCGAGCTGCGGGTTGACGTAGGGTCTGAAGACTTCCGCGGCCGGGCGGTATGCGACCCAGGTGCGGCCGTCGGCTTCGTAGAGGTGGATGCGCAGCGGGATGTCGATGCCGGCCGTCTTGTCCGCCGCCCACACCTTGACCGCATAGTCGGGGCGGAACACCTCGAGCACCTGATCGGCCGGCACCGTGATGCCTTTCTTCGCGCAATTGGCCTGGCCGTTGGCGTGGGCGACCAGGCCCATCGGATAGGCGGCGATGGCGGCGATCAGTTTCTCCGCCGCTTCGTCGACGTCGAGCGACACCGCGAAGCGGATCATGCGACCTCCAGTTCGGGCTGCGACAGCGCGCAGGCGGTGCTGTCGAATTCGTGCAGCTCCTTGCGCAGATGCTTGATCGCCGGGGTCACGATGGCGATGAAGTAGGCTTCGCGCAGGCGGCGCTGGGCGGGATTATTGGACAGATAGCCTTTCGCGCCGAGGGAGAGCATCGCGGCGTTGGCGGCCTTCAGGCTCAGTTCGCTGCCAGCCAGCCGCAGCTGCAGGGTCGCCTTCACATGCGGCGCGCTGCCGTCGCGTTCGATGGCGTCCGCCAGCACGTAGGTGGCGGCGCGCGCGGCGTCGAGCTCGGCTTCCAGTGCGTCGGCCTGCACGTCGAGGAAGCGGTTGACGTGGCCGAACTGCTTGTCGGCGCGCTTCATCATCGCCACGCAGGCGTCGACGAGGCCGAGGCCCATGCCCATCTGCAGCAGGATGAACGCCGACTTGGTGCGGTCGCGGAAGGCGCCGAATTCTTCCGCATGGCACACCACCCGGCTGTCGGGCAGGAACACGTCGCGGAACTGGCAGGCGAAGGTGTTGGTGCCCTCCATGCCGATGAAGTGCGCGTTCTGCGCCAGCGTGAGCCCGGGCGTGCTGCCGTGCATCAGGCCGATCAGCAGCCCCGGCGCGTCGGGCAGCGTGGCGCCCATGTGAAACCAGTGGTCGAGGCCGATGTTCGACACCCACGGCAGCACGCCGTTGATGACGTAGCCGCCGTCCACCCGCTTCGCCTTCAGCCGCGCCTCCTCGATGCCGGCGCAGGACTTCATGCTGTTCGACTGCGCGGTGCCGCCGAGCACCTCGCCGCGCGCCATCTTCGGCAGCATCTCGGCGGCAAGTTCGCGGTTGGAACTGTTGATCACGTACCACTGCAGCGCGTATTCCGCCCACAGCAGGAAGCCGGTCGACACGCATTCCTTCGAGGCTTCCTCGATCACCCGGATCGCGTGGCCGAGGCCGCGCGCGGTACCGCCGAATTCGACCGGGGTGAGGCTGCCGAGCCCGCCGAGCGCGCCGAGCTGCTTGAGGAAATCGCCGGGGTAGACACCCTTGAGGTCGATGTCGACCACCTTCGGCGAGAGTTCGATCGCGATGAGCTCGGCCAGTCCGGGCAGGACGTCAGCCGGCGTGGCCGAGGAAGTGGGGGCAAGTGCGAGTGCAGGCATGGTTCGCTCCTGGATATCGGGTGGGTCAGGCAAGGTCGACGCTGACATTCACCGGGTTGCGCAGCGTGTTGGCAACCGGCGACCAGGCGTTGGCATGCGCGACCAGGTCCTTCAGTTCGGCTTCAGAGGCGTCGCCTTCCAGATGCACCGTCACGCGCACGTCGGTGAAACCGAGCTTCTTCAGCGGGTCGAGGTCGCCCACGCCCCNNAGCACGTAGGTGAGGTTGCGGAACTTGCTTTCGCACACGGTCTTGGCTTTCAGCGTGACGACCGATTGCGGATTCGCACGGCCCTTGGTGGCGAGGGCGGCAAGACCTTCGGCATCGATGGGCTCAAGCACGGTTTGGGTTTTCAGGGCGACGACTTCGGACATGGCATGACTCCTAGGGTTGGATTGATCGGGAACCGACACCCCTGTATTGCGATTCCCGTGCCAACTCGGTCAAACAATGTCAAGCCATTGATATGGTTGAAAATATTGTTATGCCTGTCACTGCAGGCCGGTTTTCACGCTAACAAATTGTCAACCTTTGTCAGGCCATTTCCAGGCGCTTCATGCGGTAGTTCAGCTGGCGCAAGGTCAGTCCCAGCAGTTGCGCCGCGCGCGACTTGTTGCCGTGGGTTTGCGCCAGCGCCTGCTCGATCTGCGTTTGGTCGTGCGATTGCGCCGGCAGATAGGGACGCACGGTTCCCGCTGCCGGCGCGGCATTCAGCGGTTGCGCATCCGGCGCGCCGACCGCTTCGCTGCGGATGACGTGTTCGACCTCACGTGCCGATACCGTCGCGCCCTCGGCCAGCAGCACCAAGCGCTCCAGAACGTTGCGCAGCTGGCGGATGTTGCCCGGCCACGGGTAGTCGGCCAGCCGCTCCATTGCTTCCGGGGTGAGGCCGACGTTGCGCTGGTAGCTCTGGCTGATCAGGTTGAGCTGGTGGCGCACCAGCGGGCGGATGTCCTCGCGCCGCTCGCGC
>DONB01000017.1 GCA_003510325.1 Thiobacillus sp.
GTGCCGCAGGAATGCCTGATCCTCACCATGAAAGCGAACCAGAAATACTTTCCGCTGCTGGATGCGCAAGGCAAGCTCACCAACCAGTTCCTGATCGTCTCCAATATCTCGCCTGACGATGCATCGGCCGTGATCGGAGGCAACGAACGCGTAGTGCGTCCGCGTCTGGCCGATGCCAAGTTCTTCTTCGATCAGGATCGCAAGAGGAAGCTGGCGGATCGCACTGTTGGGCTGGCGAAAGTCGTCTACCACAACAAGCTGGGTACCCAGGGCGAACGCAGCAACAAGGTCGAGTTGATTGCAGTCGGGATCGCCGCGATGCTTGGAAACGAGAAACTCGAATCGGCGGTCGGCACCGCGGCGAAGCTGGCCAAGGCTGACCTGCTCACCGACATGGTGGGCGAATTCCCCGAACTGCAGGGCATCATGGGNNGAACTGCCGCGCAGCGAGGTAGGCCTCTGCGTTGCGCTGGCGGACAAGCTGGAAACGCTGGTTGGCCTGTTCGGCATCGGCGAGAAGCCGACCGGAGACAAGGATCCATTTGCGCTGCGTCGCCATGCGCTGGGCGTTGTCCGTATGCTGATCGAGCGCGACCTGCCATTGAAGCTCGATGCGCTTCTTTTTGTGGCTGCGGGTATTCGCGGTTTCTCCGAGGATGACGCGAACCAGGTTTCCGTGTTCATGTTCGAGCGTCTTTCCGGGATGCTGCGTGAACAAGGATACTCGGCGCAGGAAATCGATGCGGTGGTCGGCTTGCGCCCGCAGCGCTTGGGTGAAATTCCGAAGCTGCTCGCCGCCGTGCGCGCTTTCGCCGATCTGCCCGAAGCCCCCGCGCTCGCCGCCGCGAACAAGCGCGTCGGCAATATCCTGAAAAAGGCCGAAGGCGAGGTGGGCAATGCAGCCGACTCGGCGCGCTTCGTGGAAACGGCCGAAACGGCGCTGTTCGCCGCGCTCGGCGAGATTGCGCCGCGTGCCGACGCAGCCTTTGCCGCGGGCGATTACACTGCGTCGCTGCAGGCGCTCGCTGCGCTCAAGGCCCCGGTCGATGCCTTCTTCGACAGCGTGATGGTCAACGCCGACGATCCCGCGCTGAAGGCCAACCGCCTGGCGCTGTTGAACCAACTGCACCGGACCATGAACAAGGTGGCGGACTTGTCGCGTCTGGCGGCGTAAACTTTCATCTATGAAGCTCATCATTCTCGACCGCGACGGCGTCATCAATTTCGGCTCCGCCCAGTTCATCAAGACTCCGGAAGAATGGAAGCCCATTCCCGGCAGCCTGGAAGCGATCGCGCGGCTGACGCGCGAGGGCTGGCGCGTGGTGGTGGCGACCAATCAGTCCGGGCTGGCGCGCGGGCTGTTCGAAATGGCGACGCTGAATGCCATTCACGCCAAGATGCACAAGGCGGTGGCGCAGGCAGGGGGCCGCATCGAAGCCGTGTTTTATTGTCCCCATTCGGCGGACATGGACTGCGGTTGCCGCAAGCCCAAGCCGGGTTTGTTCGACGAGATCGCTGCGCGCTATGGGCGCGATCTGCAGGACGTGCCCGCCGTCGGCGATTCGCTACGCGACTTGCTGGCAGCCGCCAGTGTGGGGGCGAGACCGTTGCTGGTCAAAACCGGCAAGGGCGAGAAAACCCTGGTGGCGGGCGGATTGCCCGAGAACACCCCGGTGTTCGCCGATCTGAGCGAGGCCGTCGAATACCTGTTGTCGGCGGCAGCATGAACCTGGTCCGCTCGCTGCTGTTTGCGGTCATGCAGACCGCGCTGTCGGTCTTCTTCAGCCTGATTGCGTTCTTCAGCTTCCCGTTTTCGGCGCACACGCGCTACCGGCTGATCACCGGCTACAACCATGCCGTGATCTGGCTGGCAGGCTGGGTGCTCGGCATACGCTATGTGGTGGAAGGGCGCGAGCACCTACCGACCCAGCCCGCCATCGTCCTCGCCAAGCATCAGTCGGCGTGGGAGACCGTGGCCTTCCTGTTCCTGTTCCCGCCCGTGTCGCCGGTGATCAAGCAGGAACTGCTGAATGTGCCGTTCTTCGGCTGGGCCTTCCGCATGCTTTCGCCCATTGCCATCGACCGCAGTGCGGGGCGCGAGGCGTTGAAGCAGATCGTCAGGCAGGGCAAGGACAAGCTCGCGCAGGGATTCTGGGTGCTGGTGTTTCCCGAGGGCACGCGCGTGGCGCCCGGCGAAAAGGGCCGCTACGGCATCGGCGGCGCCTGGCTGGCGGCGGAGAGCGGCGCGCCCATCGTGCCGGTGGCGCACAACGCCGGCGAAGTGTGGCCGAAGAACGCCTTCATCAAGCGTCCCGGCACCATCACCGTGCGCATCGGCCCGGCAATCCCGACCGAGGGCAAAACCGCAGCCGAGCTCACCCGGACCGTGGAAGCCTGGATCGAAACCGAAATGGCGAGGTTGCCCCCTGCTGCCGCACACCAATAGCGGCGTCCTGCAGCTCGGCGACGCTGCCGTGCCGTACCAGTTGCGGCGCTCGCACCGCCGCCGCACGCTGGGCCTGACCGTCACGGCCAACGAAGTGCGCATCCATGCGCCCAGCTGGACGCCGCGTGCCGAAATCGAATGCTATGTGCTGCTACAACGCGACTGGCTGCGTCGCACGTGGGCGCGCATGCGGGTGCGCAAGCCGGACATGCGGGCAGACAAGGCAGGCGAGGTGCGCTACCTCGGCCGCACGCTGGCGCTCGACATTCGGGCGTCCCTGTTCGTCGAGGTGCAGCGACACGGCGACACGTTGCGCGTGCATGCGCCGCTGGATGCCGATATCGGATCACTTGTGCGCGCTTGGTTAAGCGCGCGGGCCCAGCGCCTGCTGGCCTGGCGGCTCGCTCGTCTGGCACGAAAATTCGGGCGAGAACCCAGCCGCTTCGCCTTGTCCGACGCGCAGACGCAATGGGGCAGCTGCACCCGCCACGGCCACATCCGCCTTAACTGGCGCCTGGTGCAGGCGCCGCTGGCGCTGATCGATTACGTCGCCGCGCACGAACTCGCCCATCTCGTTCATCTCGACCATTCGCCGCGCTTTTGGGCTCAGGTGGCCGCGCTGTACCCCGACGCCTTGGCAAGGCGGACCGAGTTGCGCAAAATGAGCACCGTGCTGTTTCAGGTTTGATATTCATAATCCTGTCTGTCCACCAAGGGCACGAAGAAGCACGAGGTAAAGCCTGATCTTTGCTACAGGCTTCGATGTTCATCCGGTTTTCTTCGCGTTTCTTCGTGCCCTTGGTGGAAAACCGTTTTAAGGTTGATCGTCATGCGAATACTTCACACCATGCTCAGGGTCGGCGATCTCGATCGTTCGATCGATTTCTACACCAACGTCCTCGGCATGAAGCTGCTGCGCCGCAAGGATTACCCGGGCGGCAAATTCACCCTCGCCTTCGTCGGGTATGACACTGAAGACCGTGCGGCGGCGCTCGAGCTGACCTACAACTGGGGCGTGGACAAGTACGAGGTCGGCAGCGGCTACGGCCATATCGCCATCGAGGTCGACGACGCCTATGCCGCGTGCGACGCGGCCGCGGCGAAGGGCGGCAAGGTGCTGCGCCCGGCCGGGCCGATGTCGCACGGCACGACGGTGATTGCCTTCATCGAGGACCCGGACGGCTATCCGATCGAGTTCATCCAGAAGGGAACGGCGGGCTGGGTGAAGGAGTGGGCGTNNCCGCCCGCGCCTGGCCTCTTAACTGATCGCCTTGGTGATCAGCGGAACCAGGGGCTCAGGCAGCTTGAGCTTGCCGGAGAGGGCGAAGGCCTGGGCATTCTTCGACATTTTCTTCCATGTCTTGCGGATGATTTCCAGCCACTTCGCCTCGTCGTATTCGGGCTTGCTCTGGGCAAATGCCAGCATGTAGTGCTCGATGAAGACGAGGCTGGCGACATCCTCCAGCATCTGCGTATCGGGATTGCTCTTGATTCCGCGTTTTCCCACCGCCTTCTTGACGCGCTCGATCATCGCCTCGTCATAGCCGGCCTGTCGCATCAGGTCGCCGGCCGTGTCTGCCTGGAACGTATACAGCCCGGTGCGCCATGCGTGGTAGCCTTCCTTGGTCATCGGGTAGGTGTTGCGCGGCACCTTCCAGCGCTGGATGTGCTGGGCGCGCACGGCCAGCTGCGCAGCTTCGGAGGCCTCCGGCGCAAAGCGGGCAATCATGTCCGACATGCGCTTCGCGTAAAGCAGCTCCTTCGGCTGGCCTTCGTCCTGATTGGGGTCTTGCGCATTGGCGGCATCGAACAGCGCCAGGGCTTGTGTAAAGCATTCCTGATTTTCGGTCATTCCGGATTCCTTCGCCGCGGGCGGGCATGTGGCTGCAGGTGCAATTGTCACCAGGTTCGAGGCAGCAAGTAAATCCCGCCATCGGCGTATGCCGACGCAGGCGGGACCGGACCGGGGTGTCGCCGGAACTTGTGGGCGCGAACCCGGCCTCATGACAGCTGCAAAACACACTCTCCGCAGCGTCCAACCCAAGGAAGCCCGCATGACCGACCTTTTCTCTCCCGCCCGTTTCGGCGCCATCGATCTGGCCAACCGCGTGGTGATGTCCTCCCTGACGCGCAACCGTGCCGGTGCCGGCAACGTGCCGACGCCGCTGGTCGCCGAATACTATCGCCAGCGAGCGTCGGCCGGGCTGATTCTCACCGAAGCCTCGCCCATCTGCGCGGAGGGCCATGGCTATCCGCGTACACCCGGCATCCATACGCCGGAGCAGATCGCGGGATGGAGGCAGGTGACCGATGCGGTGCATGGCACCGGCGGAAAAATTGCGTTGCAGTTGTGGCATGTGGGGCGGATTTCGCATCCCGATCTGCAGCCGGACGGCGCCCTGCCGGTCGCACCCTCGGCGCTCCGTCCGGCGGGCCAGGTTTTCACCGGGCAGGCGATGAAGGATTTCGTCACGCCGCGCGCACTCGAACTTGCGGAAATCCCCACGGTGGTTGGCCATTATGTCCAGGCGGCGCGTAATGCGATGGAAGCCGGCTTCGACGGCGTCGAAGTCCATGCCGGCAACGGCTATCTGCTGGACCAGTTCCTGCGCTCGTCGACCAACCGCCGCACCGACTCCTATGGCGGCAGCAAGGAAAACCGCGCGCGCCTGCTGCTGGAGGTGATGGGGGCGGTGTGCTCTGCCATCGGAAGTGACCGGGTCGGCCTGCGGCTGTCGCCGGTGACGCCGTTCAACGACATTCGCGACGACCATCCGCAGGAGACGTTCGACTATGTCGTCACGCAACTCAACCCGCTGAGGCTGGCCTTCCTCGACGTGCTGCAGGGAACCGGCGGCGCGCCGCAGGAACAGTGGGTGCCGTTCGACTACGACCGGATGCGCACGCTGTATGCGGGCAATTTCATCCGCAACAACGGCTACGGCTTCGAGACGGCGCAACAGGCCGTGACGTCCGGCGCGGCCGATGCGATCGCGTTCGGCCGGCTGCTGCTGGCCAACCCCGATCTGGTCGAGCGCTTCCGCCGCGGCGCGGCGCTGAACGCCCCTGATTACGAGCATCTCTACACGGGGGAAGAGAAGGGCTATACCGACTATCCCTTCCTGCCGGACTGAGCGTCGGTGGTTCGCTCTGCGGGGGCTACGCGGGCGGGTTCAGCCCCGCCAGGTGCCGGGTAATGGCCTCGTAGTCGGCGACGGCAAGGTTTTCGGCGCGCTTGCCGGCATCGACCCCGATCGCACTGAAATCCTCGGGCGTCACCAGACTGCCGAGGGTGTTTTTCAGCGTCTTGCGGCGCTGCGAAAATGCGGCGGCGACCACGCGCGCGAACAGCGCCTCGTCGAGCGCGACGATTTCAGCCGNNCGTCTTGGGGATCAGCCGTACCACGGCCGAGTCGACCTTGGGCGGCGGGTTGAAGGCGGTGGGCGGCACGTCGAGCAGCCATTCCAGGTGAAAGCGCCGCTGCAGCATGATCGACAGCCGCCCGTAATCGGCGGTGGAGGGTTCGGCGACCATGCGTTCGACGACTTCCTTCTGCAGCATGAAGGTCATGTCGCGGATGTGCGCGGCAAACTCCATCAGATGGAACAGCAGCGGTGTCGAAATGTTGTAGGGCAGGTTGCCGATGATGCGGAGGTCGTGGCCCAGCGAACCGAAATCGAACTTCAGCGCGTCGCAGCTGTGCACGGTCAGCCGCTCTGACGGCCAGGTTCTTTGCAGGCGTGCGACGATGTCGCGGTCGAGCTCGACGGCGTGCAGGTGCGGCAGGCGCTCGAGCAAAGGCTTGGTCAGCGCGCCCAGCCCGGGGCCGATCTCGACCACGGTGTCTCCCGCTTGCGGATGAATGGCGTTGACGATGGCATGGATGATGCCGTCGTCGATGAGAAAGTTCTGGCCGAAGCGCTTGCGCGGGGTATGCATGCTAGCGGCCGATTCCCTGCTTCGCCACCATCTCCATCGCCACGTCGATTGCCGTCAGCAGGCTGCCGACTTCCGCATTTCCGCTGCCGGCGAGATTGAGCGCGGTGCCGTGATCGACCGAGGTGCGGATGAAGGGCAGGCCGAGGGTGATGTTCACGCCGGCGCCGAAGCTGGCGTACTTGAGGACCGGCAGCCCCTGGTCGTGATACATCGCCAGCACGGCGTCGCAGGATTCGTGACGGATGCGCGAGAACAGGGTGTCGGCCGGCAGCGGGCCAACGAGGTCCATGCCCTCGCCGCGCAGGCGCTCGAGCGCGGGTTCGATGATGTCGATTTCCTCGCGCCCGAGGTGGCCGGATTCGCCGGCATGGGGGTTGAGGCCGGCGACCAGGATGCGCGGCCGGGCGATGCCGAACTTGTTATGCAGATCGGCGACCAGGATGCGGATGACTTCGTCGAGCAGCGCCGGCGTGATGGCGTCGGCCACCTCGCGCAGGGGCAGATGGGTGGTGGCGAGCGCGACGCGCAGGCCGCCGCCGGCCAGCATCATGACGACCTTTCGGGTGCCGCTGCAGTCGGCCAGGTATTCGGTATGGCCGGTGAAGGCAAAGCCGGCGTCGTTGATGACACCCTTGTGCACCGGCGCGGTGACCATGGCATGGTACGAACCGTTCAGGCAGCCTTCGAGCGCGGCATCCAGCAGGGCCAGCACATGAGCGCTGTTGTGGGAATCGAGCGCGCCGGCGGTGACGGGCGCGGCGACCGGAACGTGATGCACGTGCAGCGCACCGGGCTGATGCGCGGGAATGGCGTCTCCGCTGACGAAGTCGACCGCGATGCCGCG
>DONB01000287.1 GCA_003510325.1 Thiobacillus sp.
GCGCGATCCGCCTGGACAGCGCCGCCAGCGCGCAGCAGCAGCAGCGCGCGACGATCCTGCTGCACAAGCCGGTTGGCTATGTATCGGGCCAGCCGGAGCCGGGTTATCAGCCGGCCGTGCTCTTGATCCGCCCCGACACCCAGTGGCAGGACGGTCGCGCGAATCAGGCGTTTCATCCTGCGCACCTCAAGGGCCTGGCGCCCGCCGGCCGGCTCGACATCGATTCCACCGGCCTGCTTGTTTTGACACAGGACGGACGCATCGCAAAACAACTGATCGGCGAAGACTCGGATATCGAGAAGGAGTACCTGGTACGGGTCGAGGGCCGACTCGACGACCGCGGCCTCGCGCTGCTCAACCACGGGCTGTCGCTCGACGGCCGCAAGCTGCGCCCGGCCAAGGTCGGCTGGCAGAACGCCGACCAGCTGCGTTTCATTCTGAAGGAGGGCCGCAAGCGGCAGATCCGCCGCATGTGCGAACTGGTCGGATTGAAGGTGGCGGGGCTGAAGCGCGTGCGCATCGGTCGCGTGCGCCTGGGTGACTTGCCGCCGGGACAATGGCGCTACCTGCGCCCGGATGAGCGTTTTTAAACAAAAAACGCCAATAAACTTGTCCCGCAGGCGTTTTGCCGTTATTAATAAGAGTTGCGAGTTGCCAGACTCGCATTTCCTTTACTTTCAATCCACACCAGGGAGATACATCCATGCAATCGAAACTTCTCGTCGCACTGTTCGCCGCCCTCGCACTGACTGCCTGTCAGAAGGCCGAAGAAGCCGCGGCACCCGCCATGGAAGAGGCCCAGGAAGCCGCGAGCGCTGCTGCGGATTCCGCGGCTGATGNNCCGCAGGATCAGCCGCGGATGCGGCGGCTGCCTCTGCCGACGCCGCAGGCGATGCCGCCGCTGCCGCTGCGGATGCAACCCAGGATGCGGCGGCCGAAGCCGCCCAGGGTGCCGCCGATGCAGCCCAAGCCGTGGCCGATGACGCCAAGGACGCTGCCAAGTAATCGTTCCGCATCAGGTAGTGCAGACGGCCAGGTTTTCCTGGCCGTCTTCGTTTGGCGCCACCGGCTCGAAACGCCAGCCGCTACAATTCAGCCAGTCCCATTTTCCGTTCCCGCCATGCGCCTCGTCATCTGCCTGTTCGCCCTGTTGTGCATGCCCGCGCTGGCTGCGCCGCCGATTGCCGTCAAGAGCCGGCCATTGTCCGAACTGGCCATCCATCCTGTGCGCGAGGCATCGGCACAGGTGGTATCGCTCAACCTCGCCAAACTCGCAGCCGAACTGTCCGCCCGCATCGACCGCATCCCGGTGGAACCGGGCCAACGCATCACCAAGGGCGCGGTGGTGGCGCAACTCGATTGCGCCGATACGCGAATTGCCGCGCAACGTGCGCAAGCTGCGCTGGAGTCGTCGCAGGCACGCCTCAAGCTTGCCCAGCTGCAGTTGCAGCGAAGCACGGAGCTGGCCGCCAAGAATTTCATCTCCGGCGATGCGCTCGACGTGAAAAGAACCGAGGTCGCCGTGGTATCGGCCGAGGTCAGGCTCGACACCGCTGCGCGCGCCGCCGCCCAGAGCGACATCCGCAAGTGCACGCTGCGCAGTCCCTTCCCCGCGATTGTGGAGGCCCGGCTGGCGCAAGTCGGCGAACTGGCGAGCCCTGGCACCCCCATCGTGCAGTTGTGGGACACCTCGCGTCTGCAGCTGTCCGTGCAATTACAGGCCGACGATGTCGACCTGCTGGCGCAAGTCGGTCCGGCGTTCATCAGCCAGGGGCGCGAATATGCCGTGAAGCTGCTGCGCATCTCGCCGGCGCTGAACCTCGCTTCGCGTACCCGCGAAGCGAGGTTCGGCTTTCCGAAATCCGTACCCGCGCCGGGCAGCAACGGCGTGCTGCGCTGGCGCGATCCGCGCGCCTTCGTGCCGGCGGATTACCTGATCCGGCGCAACGGCACGCTCGGCGTGTTTGTCGTCAGCCAGGGCCGTGCGCGCTTCGTGCCGTTGCCCGGTGCGCAGGAAGGACGGCCGGCTGCGGTTGTGGCCTTGCCGGCCGATGTCGAACTTGTCACCGATGGCCGCTTTGCCCTGCAGGACGGCATGGCGGTGACGTCGCGCTGATACCACCTCCATGAGCCCGTACGCGCGCTTCATCACCAACCACCCGCTGGCGAATGTGTCCTTCGCGGTGATTCTGTTGCTCGGCGTGCTGGGTTATCTCGGCATGCCGCGCGAGCAGGACCCGGAAATCAATTTCAACTGGCTGGTGGTGAACACCGTGCTGCCGGGTGCCGCGGCAGAGGATGTCGAAAAGAAAGTCACCGATCCGCTGGAAGAGGCGATCCGCACGCTGCCCGACATCCGCTTCGTCTCCAGCACCAGCCGCGACAATTCGTCGATCATCCTGGTGCGCTTCCGCGAGGTGTCCGAACGTCAGTTCGACAAGCATGTGACCGACCTGCGACGACTGGTGCAGAACAAGTACAACAGCGATCTGCCGGATGACGCGAAAGAACCGGACGTGCAGGAGATCACCACGTCGAACGGTTTCCCGACGGCGATGGTACTGCTGACCGGCCCCGCCAACGACGAACGTCTGCGCCGCACCGCCCGGCAGATCCAGGACGATATCGAACGCCTGCCCGGCGTCGACCGGGTGCTGGCGACCGGCCAGAACGATCCCGAGCTGCGGGTGGAGTTTTCACCCCATGAGGCCGCGTCACGCGGGCTGACGGCGGTACAGATCGCCGACGCGGTGCGGGCCTGGTTCCGCGACACCTTTGCCGGCCGCGCACGGGTTGGCGAGGATGACTGGCTGGTGCGAGTGATCGGCCAGCAGGCCGACGCCGACTACCTGGGCCGCTTGACGGTGCTGTCGCCCAGCCTGGGTTCGCCGGTGCCGCTGTCCGCGCTGGCAACGGTGGAAACCGCGCGCGCGCGCGCCAGCAGCCTGGCATCAAGCAACGGCCAGCCGGCGGTGATCCTGGCGGTGACCAAGAAAAGCAAGGTCAATACGCTGAACCTGGTGTCCGACATCAACCGCTACATTGCCGAGCGCGAAGCTGCACTGAAGCCGGGCGGCTTTTCTTTGCTGTTGTTCGACGACCAGACCGTGCCGACGAAACAGGCCATCGGGGTGATGGAAACCAACGCGCTGATCGGCCTCTTGAT
>DONB01000096.1 GCA_003510325.1 Thiobacillus sp.
CTCGGTATCGGTCTGCCTGCGCGCCGGCACCAGCCGCCAGCCGACCAGGCCGATGAAGATCACACCCAGAACCGTGAGCGCCAGACCGACCGGCGTGAAGTCGAACATGCCGAAGCTGCCGAGGCCGGCTTCGTCGCGCAGGCCGGAGACGATCAGATTGGGTGGCGTGCCGATCAGCGTGGNNCGACGGGTGGCGATCTGCATCGCCACCGGCATCAGCAGTGCCAGCGCGCCGACATTGTTCATGAAGGCGGACAGCAGCGCCCCCAGAGCAGTCAGCGAAAGGATGGTCCGCGTCGGCCCGGCCTTGGCGGGCAGCACGCGGCGCGACAGGACATCCACGGCGCCCGAGGTTTGCAGGCCGTGGCTCAGCACCAGCACGCAGGCCACGGTGATCACGGCCGGATGTGCGAATCCCGAGAACGCGTCGGCAGTCGACACCAGGCCGGCGAACACGCAGGCCAGCAGCGCACCTGCTGCCACCATGTCATGGCGCCAGCGTCCCCACAGGAACATGGCGATGGTGGCGCACAGGATGGCGACGATGAGCATCTGCTCAAGACTCATGAATGTCCTCGGCAGGGGGAACCCGAAACCCGCATTCTAGAATACGGCCTGCCGGCGCCCGCCGCGGGTTACAGCGCCGTCACTGCCCAGTCCAGAATCATCCAGCGGCGTTCGCCCGGGCCTTCGACGACCCGCTGGTGGCCGCGGCGCTGGAGCGCGCCGGGAGACGTGACGCATTGTCCCTCGCGGAAAGGCAGGGTGGAATGTTCGATGCGCCATGGCGTGGGGCCGGTGCGACGGCCGAAGCTGATTTCGATATCGAGCCATGCAAGCAGTTGTTCGCGGTCGGGGCGGGCATGGGCGATGAGCGTGGTCAGATCGGCTGCGCGCGGCAGGCGTGCGGCGCGGCCGCGCACGAACATGAAGCAGTCGCCGGCGACCAGCAGCCAGGTGGGACGGTCGGGCTGGCGGCCGGATTCTGCCGCCAGTTCGAGCGCAGCCACACCGCCGCAGCTGTGCGGCAGGCGCTCCCAGATTTCCAGATAGTCCGCTTCGATGCCGGTTTCGGTCATGCGCTCGCCGTCGACGATCATGCGGCCGGTGTCGCGACTGCCGTTGGCGGGCTGAATGTCCATCTGCCGATGCCAGGTGCAGCGCTCGCCGTCGACCTGGGTGACGCCGCAGAAGCCCTGCTGGGTGGCGAGCCAGGCGAGTTGGGCGTCATCGCATTCGGCGAGGATCGGCACGCCGGTGAAATCCGGCCGGTCGTCAGGAATGCGCAGGTCGGCGNNGGCGGGCGTCTCCAGCAGACGTCGCTGCCACACGCCGAGGTAGCCCGCGGGAACCGGGGCGGGCGGCTCGATCATGTCCGCAGGCGGCACGGGGATGCGCGCGGTCATTCGAAAACCTGCCCTTCGCAGCCGCATGCGCTGGCGGCGTGCGTGTCGAGCGCGGCCCGGCAAGGGCAGCCGGCGTTCTCCGGACCGCGCAGCAGGGCCTCCATCCCGGCGGCAGGAACCGGCCGGCTGAAGTAGTAGCCCTGCAGCTCGTCGCAGCCGTGCCGCTGCAGAAATTCGAGGTGGGCAGGCGTTTCCACGCCTTCGGCCACNNGAATAGCCGGTGCCGAAGTCGTCCACGGCGATGTCGACGCCGAGATTTTTCAGGGATTGCATCGCGATATTGATGCGTTCGGCATCCTGCATGACGAAGGATTCGGTCAACTCCAGCTCCAGACAGGCCGGATCGAGACCGGCCTGCGCAAGCGCGTTCGCCACCGAGTCCACCAGGCCGGCATGGCGGAACTGGATCGGCGACAGGTTCACCGAGATGCTGATCGGCGGCAGGCCGGCACATTGCCAGGCGCTGTTCTGGCGGCAGGCTTCCTGCAGGATCCATTGCCCGATCGGGATGATGAGGCCGGTTTCCTCGGCGATGGGGATGAAGCTGTCCGGCGGAACCAGGCCCTTGCCCGGACAATTCCAGCGGATCAGGGCTTCGGCGCCGATGATGCGGCCGCTGGCGACCTCGATGCGCGGCTGATAGTAGACGAGGAATTCATCGCGCTCGAGCGCGTGGCGCAGGCTGTTCTCGAGTTCGAGGCGTTCGCTGATCGCCAGGTTCAGTTCGGGCGTGAAGAAATGGTAGGTGCTGCGTCCTGAGGCCTTGGCCTTGTACATGGCGGCGTCGGCACAGCGCAGCAGGGCGTCGGGATCGTCGCCGTCCTGCGGGAAGCAGCTGATGCCGACGCTGCAACTGAGTCCGTATTCCTGGCCTTCGTCCACCCAGGGCTGCGAGATCGCGTCGAGCAGGCGGCTGACGATGGAAATGATTTCGTTCTCGTCGTGTTGTTCGGTGAGCACGATGACGAACTCGTCGCCGCCCTGGCGTGCCACGCTGTCGTGGCCGCGGACGCAGGCCATCAGCCGGTCGGCCACCTCCAGCAGCAGACGGTCTCCGACGTGGTGGCCGAGACTGTCGTTGATCAGCTTGAAATGATCGAGGTCGACGAACACCACTGCGACCTGATGGCCATCGCGTTGTGCCTTGCCGATGGCCTGTTCGATGCGGTCGCGCAGCAGCGAGCGGTTGGGCAGGCCGGTCAGGCTGTCGTGGCTGGCCTGGTATTCGAGTTCGGCATCGTGCTGCTTGCGCTCGGTGACATCGACTACCGTGCCTTCGAAAAACTGCACGCTGCCGTCGGCATTTTTCACCGCGCGCGCGTTCTCGGAAATCCAGATGATGCGGCCGTCGTGTCGGTACACCTGCGATTCGAAATTTCGCACCACGCCCTGTTCCTGCATCAGGCGCACGAATTCGGCGCGCCGTTCCGGCAGCACGTAGAGCTGGCGCGGGATGTCGTGCAGGTGCGCAATCAGTGCATCCGGCGAGGCATGGCCGTAGATGCGCGCAAGCGCCGGGTTGGCGTTGAGGTAACGGCCTTCCGGCGTGGTCTGGTAGATGCCTTCGGTGGCATGTTCGAACAGGCTGCGGTAGCGCCGCACGGCCTCGTGCAGCGTCTCGTTGGCGGCCATGCGTTCGGAGATGTCCTGGATGAAGCCCTCGATCCAGGCCAGCTGGCCGTGCGCGTTGCGCAGGCCGACGCCGCGCTCGAGCACCCAGCGCACGCGGCCGTCGGCACGGAGGATGCGGTATTCCACGTCGAAGGTCTCGTTGGCTTCGAGCGCGTCGTGGATGGTTCGGCTGACGCGCTCGCGGTCTTCCGGCAGCGTCATCTGGCCGTAGGACACGCGGTTGTTGAACACCAGTTCGTCGGGGCGGTAGCCGGTGAGCTTGTGGCAGCCCTCGCTGACGTATTCCATGGTCCAGATCGCGTCGATGCGGCAGCGGTAGATCATGCCGACGAGGTTGTCGGTGATGGTGGTGAGCAGGCGCGTGATGTCGAGCGGTGCGGCGGTATCCGTCGCGACCGTCCCGGAGGGCGGAGGAGGCGTCCACCTATTCATGGAAGTCGGGGAAGCGCCGCAGGGTGCGCCAGAAGGCGAGGTCGTGGTTGGGCCACAGCTCGGCGCGCTCCTGCCGCGCCAGGGTCTTGAGCTTGCGGATGCTTGCCAGCGCCTCGCCCTCGCGGTCCTGCCAGCACAGGCCGGGGGCGATTTCCTGCTCGAGATTTTCGGCGAGGTCGGCGGCGTCGCCGCACAGGATCAGCGGCGGCCCCTTAGGCAGTTCGACGAACAGCGACATGTGGCCCGCAGTGTGGCCGGGGCTGGCGATCGCGCGCACGCCCGGCACCAGGTCGTATTCGCCGTGCTGCACCTTCCAGCTGTCGACACCGGCGAGGTCGTCGGCGAACACCGCGATGTCGAGGCCGGAGCGCGCGGCGTCAAGCTCGGCCTGCTGCACGTGCACCTCGGCGCCGCACACGTCGCACAGGCCGCCGGCGTGGTCGAAGTGCAGGTGGCCGACGAACACCACGTCGACGTCGGCGGCGGTCAGCCCCAGCCGTTCCAGGTGATGCGGGATGCGATCCTCCTCGCGCATCTCGGGCGGGCCGAAGGGGAAAGATGCCGGATCGTAGTAGCGGTCGCGCAATGCAGGATCGGCGATCTTGGTGTAGTCGCAGCCGACGTCGTAGAGGATGCGGCCGTTCCTCGTCTCGATCAGGTAGGCGAGGATCGGCGCCTCGATGATCTGGCCATGGCCGCGGTTGCGCGTCGACAGCGACTTGTCGTACTTGTGCAGGCCGGTGAGCAGCGGCCACATGCGCAGCACCTGGGTCATGGCCTGGTCTCCTGGGCATGCTCGAGCTCGGCGACCAGGGTTCCACTGTCGGCCACGCGGCCGAACACGCCGCCCTCCACCGCCACCATCTGCAGGGCGGCGGCGTGCAGGTGCGGATACGCGGAACCGCAGGCGTCGGCGGCCAGCACGCAGCCATAGCCGCGGTCGACCGCCTCGCGCAGCGTCGAATGCACGCACACCTCGGTGGTGACGCCGCCGAGGATGAGGTGGTCGATGCCGCGGTTCTGCAGGATCTGCGCCAGGTCGGTCTGGTGGAAGGCGCCATAGCCGGGCTTGTCGATGACCGTTTCGCCGGGAATC
Organism: Thiobacillus sp.; assembly: GCA_003510325.1. Lineage (GTDB taxonomy): Bacteria > Pseudomonadota > Gammaproteobacteria > Burkholderiales > Thiobacillaceae > Thiobacillus. Next base: position 4,567 of record DONB01000096.1, read on the forward strand.
GGTTGCAGCTCGTCGATGAAGTCGTGGCCGAACTCGCCGCGCACCAGCAGGCGCCCGAGCGGGCCGGCGCTGCCGATCTCGGCGCCGGCTGCGCGGCTGCGTTCCATCTTGGCGGGCGGGCAGTCGGACAGGTCGGGGCGATGCCCCTCGCGCGTGTGCACCACCAGCATGCCGAGGCGGCGCGCGGCGGCTAGCACATGCTGGATGGCCGGAATCGTCCGGCGCAGGGCGTCGACGTCGAGCCGGGCCGCGGCTGCATAGCCGCCGGGGTCGAGAAAGTCGCGCTGCATGTCGATGACCAGCAGCGCGGTGCGGGCGGGACTCATGCGAAGGCCCCCGCCGATTCGGTGCGCGCCTCGATCACCGCGGCGGCGAGGATCAGCGCGCCGCCCACCGCCTCCTGAGGCGTCAGCGTTTCGCCGCCGACGATCACGGCCGAGACCACGCCCACCACCAGCTCGGCCAGCAGCAGGATGGCCGCCTTGCCGGCGTCGAGGCGGGCGACGCCGTAGAAGGTGGCGAGCGTGCCGGGCAGCACCCAGACGAGCGCCAGCGCCGCCAGCGCCAGCAGGTGCGGCGTGTCGAGCGCCGGCACCGGCTGGCCGTTCCAGTTCATGAAGCCGAGCGAGATGACGGCGCAGCCGGCGAACACCGCGACTGCGCGCGCCGCATCGGGCAGGCCGTGGCCGGCACGGATGGCGACGTTGTTGAGCGCAAACGCGAGGCCCGAGGACAGCGCCAGCAGATCGATGGCGGAGAGCGGCGCGGCCAGGATTTCCGGGCCGCCGAGCGTTAACGCCAGGCCGGCCAGCGCCAGCGCCAGCGCGGTCAGGCGCAGGCGGGTGAAGGCTTCGCCGAGAAACAGCCGCGCGGCGAGAATGGTCCACACCGGCGCCAGATAGAACAGCAGCAGCACCCGCACCACGCTGCCGTAGGTGAGCGAGGTGGCAAAGGACGCATTGGCCCAGCCGCCGAGGAGCGCGATGAGCAGCAGCAGCCCGGCCTGGCCGCGGCGTGGTGGCGTGCGGAAGACCCATGGCAGCAGCACCAGCGCCGGCAGGCCGTAGGCCACCGCTTGCACGAAGCTGCCGTGGATGCCGGCGGCGTTCAGTGCCTTCAGCGGCCACCAGAACAGTCCCCACAGCACGGCACCGCCCAGCAGGGCGGAGACCGCCATGCCCTGGCGGCGCGGAAGGAACAGCGGCAGGGTCGTCACGTCACACCGCGGTCAGAAAGGATACCGACACGGCGCCGATGAACCCCTCGGCATGTCCGGCTCGCGGATCGACTTCGCCGTAGTCGTCGGCCAGCACGCGCGTGACGCGGTGGCGGTGGAAGGGCAGCAGCAGCTTCGACATCGGAATCGCCTGCGCCGGGTCGTTGCCGTATAGCTCACGGTGCAGCGCCGGCAGGCGATACCACGGTGCAGTCGGTTTCTCGTGATGGGCGTTGTGATAGGGAAAGTTGAGCAGCAGCAGGTTGAGCCAGGGCCAGCGCAGGCTGGCGAGGTTGGAATAGGTGTGGGCTTGTTCGTAGGCCTTGTCGCGATGCGTGTCGGCCGGCACCGGCTCGCTGTCGGGAATCGCGTAGGCGTCGTAGGTGTGCTGGAAAGCGTCGGCAAAGCGCAGCACGCTGACCATGATCAGATAGGCCACGACATAGAGCAGCAGCGCACGTGGCGCGAACATGCCCAGCGCGACGAAGGCCATGCCGCGTAGCGCGAGGATGGCAAGCACGCGGCCGCGGTCGGCATGGCGCGCCGGATCAAGGAAAGGGCGCGCGACGACGTAGGCGTGCATCAGAAGCTCCACCGCCGGTACGTAGGCCCACTCCAGTGCCAGCATTGCCCGCCGCACCCAGGAGGGCGAGGCCAGCAGCAGCGCCTTGGTGTCGAGGCTGATGACGTCGGCGCGGTCGACATGGTGGCGCATGTGCTTGCGACGCAGGTGTTCGTAGCGGGCATAGCAGCTGCCGGTGAGCCAGGTCATCAGCACGCCGCCACGGGTGTTGGCCTCGGGTTGGGTGAAAATCGTGCCGTGGGCGAATTCGTGGAACAGGTAGGCCGAGACGATCATTGCGTGGGCGAACCACAGGGTGGCGGCCAGGGCTGCCGGCCAGGATGCGGTCGCCATCAGCCACAAGCCGCCGGCATAGCCGGAGAGTGAATAGGCAAGCGCCAGCGTATTGGGCAGGGCGCCGTCGGAATGGCGGAACAATCGGGTGGACATGGCTGGGATCGGAAAAAATGCCGCCCTTCGTCGAGGGCGGCCGAGGGGGCTTATTTCAGCAGCGCCTTTACATAACGGTCGTCCAGGGTGGCGGGAATCGCGGCGGCCTTCTTGATCTGGCCGTTCTTGATCAGGATTTCGTTGATCACTTCGCCGCTGACGTAAAAGGAGGTGGTGTCCTTGCCCTTGGCGTAGGTCTTGGGCATTTCGGCGAGCGGGATGTTGTAGACGCCGGTCAGCTGCTCCAGCGCTTCCTTGTCGGAGACGCCCACCGCCTTGCCGATCAGCTTGGCGGCTTCGGCGGGCTTGGCCTTCATGTAGGCCAGGCCGTCGAGGTAGCCGCGCATCAGCGCCATGATCTGCTTGTCGTCCTTGCCGATGCGCTTGACGTCGAAGGCGAGCACGTCGGTGATGATGCCGGGCGCTTCGCGCGAGGAATAGATGACATGGAACTTGCCCTTG
>DONB01000286.1:0-7951 GCA_003510325.1 Thiobacillus sp.
GCCTTCCACAAGGCGGTCCAGGCCAGGCGCGTGATGGCGTCGCTGCAGTCTGCGCAAACGGTGACCGAGGCGATCTATGACGCCGGTTTCAATTCGGCGGGGCGATTCTACGAAAATGCATCCGCCCTGCTCGGCATGTCACCCGGCCGCTATCGCAGGGGCGGTGCAGGCGAGCACATCCGCTATGCCGTCGAGCCCTGCACGCTGGGCCGGGTCATCGTCGCCGCCACCCGCCAAGGCATTTGCGCAATCGAGTTCGGCGATGCGGAGCAGGCACTCGCCAGCCAGGTGCAGGCCCGCTTCCCGCATGCGCAGTTCGAGCCGGCTGACGCTGAATTCACGCGCTGGGTAGCCCGGGTGATCGGTTACATCGAGCAGCCGCGCGGCTTACTGAATCTGCCGCTGGACGTGCAGGGAACGGTTTTCCAGCACCGAGTCTGGCAGGCCCTGCAAGCCATTCCTGCAGGACAGACCGCCAGCTATACCGAGATAGCCGAACGCCTCGGGCAACCCAAGGCCGCCCGCGCGGTGGCGCATGCCTGCGCCGGCAACCCCGTGGCGGTGGCCGTTCCGTGCCACCGCGCCGTCCGCGCCGACGGGAAGCTGGCAGGGTACCGCTGGGGCATCGCGCGCAAGGCGGAATTGCTGCGGCGGGAAAACGAGAAATAATCCCCTCAACAACCCACCCAGGAAGCCGTTATTGTCTGAATGCGGCCACAACGACAAAGGAGAACTCGATGAGCATCAAGCGCGACATCGAATACGCCATCTACATCCACGGCGCCTGGAAGACCCGCTTCCGCAACTTTCTCAGCGGCCGGGCCGGCATGGACATGTCCGCCGTAGGCTGCACCGATGCCTGCAAGTTGGGGAACTGGCTCGACAACGAAGCGCGCCGGATGCTGTCGGCCGAGAACCATGCCGAGGCCTGCCGGCTGCATGCCCGCTTCCACGAGGTGGCCGGCAGGATCGTCGACGACATCAAGCAGAAGGATTTTGCCGCCGCGCGTGACGCGCTGGTTGCGGATGGCGCCTTCGATCAGGCCAGCCACGAACTCGCCGCCTTCCTGCGCAAAATGCCATTGCGCCAGCGCACCCGGGCCGAGGTCTCCCCGGATGCGGCTACAGAAAACGAGACGCTGCAACAAGCAGCATAAACCCTTGCCGCTGGCAAGCGCACAAAGAAAAACAGGGGCCGCGGCCCCTGTTTTTCTTTCCCGCCGGCGACGGCTCAGCGTTTGACCGGCTTGGCGGCGATCTCCTCCAGCCTGCGCGCCTTGATGACCTGGCCGTTGAGCGCCGCGTCCTTGGCGCTGCCGCCGTAGGCCACCACCATCAGTTGGCTGTAGTACATCACGGGGATGTCGAACTTGGTGCCGTAGCGCTTGTTGATCTGACCCTGATAGATCTCGACGTTGGCCTGGCACAGCGGGCACGGGGTAACAATCATTTCGGCGCCGTGGTCGTAGGCCGACTCGACGATGTCCTTGATCTGCGCCTGCGCTTTTTCGGGTTCGGAGAACGCCAGCGCGCCGCCGCAGCAGGTCACTTTCTGCTCGTATTCCGGAATCGATTCGGCGCCGACCATTTCAACCATCTTGTCGAGATAGACCGGGTTTTCGAACGATTCGCCGGCGACGCCGAACGGCCGGTTGGTCTGGCAGCCGACATAGCCCGCGATCTTGACGCCTTCGAGCGGACGCACAACGTGCTTCGCCATTTCGTCGAAGCCGAGATCCTCGATCAGCACTTCCACCATGTGGCGGATGTTGGGCATTTCGTTGATCGTGAGGCCGGCTTCCTTCAGCGCTTCGCGCGTATCGGACATCAGCGTGTCGGAAAGCGTCAGGCGCTCGCGCGTTTCGCGCGCGCCCAGCCAGCAGGCAGCACAGGTGGCAACGATTTCCTGCCCGGGCAGGTGCTGTTCGGACAGCGCGAAGTTGCGCGCGTTCAGCACGTGGCGCGGCAATTCGCCGGCTTCGGCATAGCCGATCGAAGCGCCGCAGCAGTTCCAGTCGGGGATCTCGGTCAGCTTGACGTCAAGCGTCTTGCACATCGACTCGACCGAGGTCAGGTAGTTGGAGGCGGAAGCGCCCTTCTGCGACGAACAACCGGGGTAAAACGCATATTCGTGTTTGGCCATTTTGGTCTCTCTCCTCAGCCTGCCATCTTGGCGGTCTTGCGGGTACGCTCGATTTCGTAGGCTTTCTTCAGCATCGCCTGGATGCCCTTCTGATCCTTGCATTTGTGGCCGCCGAACAATTCCATCACGTTCAGACGCCCGGCCTTGACCAGTCCGAGTGCGACGGCCTGCATCGCCATGCCGTTCTTGATGCCCTGGGCAAACCCGTCCTTGAAGTACAGGCCCATCGACAGCTTCAGCTCGTTGACGCGGCCGGTCTTGGTCGCGTTCTTCCAGAACAGGCCGGAGAAGAAGCGCGTGGCCTGCATCTTCGGCGCCATGCCGATGCGGTGCGCGTACTCGGCGATGCCGTGCATGATGTGGGTGATCGGCAGCTTGCGCGGGCAGCGCACGATGCAGTTGTAGCAGGAGGTGCAGTTCCACATCGAGGTGGTGGTCAGCACTTCCTCGCGCTTGCCGGCGCGGATCATCATGAAGAGCTCCTGCGGCGGATGCTCCCACGCGCTCTGGAAGTTGGTCGGGCAGGAACCGGAGCAGACGCCGCATTGCATGCACATCTTCACCCAGTCGCCCATCTCGACCTGTTCTTCGATTTCCTTCAGGAAATTGTTGCGGTATTTCTCCGCCACTGCGGTATTTGCGCTCATGCTGATCTCCAGACTAGAAGCCTTTGAACGGGCTGGGGCCAACGGCAACCAGCTCGGCGGCATACTTGTTGATCATGTCGGGTACCCGCTCGATGTCGGTGATGGCGACTTCGAGATCGCGCACGCGCTCCTTTTCCAGATTCAGCGTCTTCAGTGTGTCGTCGATCTTCGACAACCGCACACGGCCGAGTTCGGAGCCCTTGACGAAGTGGCACTGGTATTCGTCGCCGGACTTGCAGCCCATCATCATCACGCCGTCGTAGCCGGCGTTCAGCGCGTCGGTGATCCAGATGGTGTTGACCGAGCCGAGACAGCGTGTCNNCCCGCCATGTCGAGCGCCGGGTAGGCATCGTTCTCGCACGCCAGGATCAGGATGCGCGGCTTCTCGGAAAATTCGTCGGGAATGTCGACCGCCTTGATCTGCGCGCCGACGGTGTTGACCGAGTAGTTCTCGAACGAGATCACGCGCACCGGGCAGGCGCCCATGCAGGTGCCGCAACGGCGGCAACGCGATTCGTTGAACACCGGGAAGCGCTTTTCGTCCTCGTCGATGGCGCCGAACGGACATTCGACCGTGCAGCGCTTGCACTGGGTACAGCCCTCGAGACGCACTTTCGGGAACGACAGGTCGCCCGAACGCGGATGCGCGGCGCGCCCGAGCTCGGCGTTTTCCAGCGCCTGGATTGCCTTCAGCGCGGCGCCGGTGGCGTCCTCGCGCGCTTGCGCGATGTCCATCGGGCGGCGCACCGGGCCGGCAGTGTAAATGCCGGTGCGGCGGGTCTCGTAGGGGAAGCAGATGAAGTGCGAGTCGGTGAAGCCCTGCTTCAGCTGCGGCACGTCCGGGCCCTGACGGTAGGTCAGGTTGAGGATGGAAATCGGCTTCACTTCCACTGCGGCCGAGGGCTCGCCTTCCTGGCCTTCGACCTGCGGCTTGGTCAGCGCGTCGATGTTGATGCCCGAGTTCGCCACTTGGCCGGTGGCCAGCACGACCAGATCGACATCGGCCACGGCCGCGTCGGTGTCGTCGAGGATCAGGTCGTGGAATTTCACCGTGCTGGTGTTGCCGTTCGGCACCACCTGGGCGACCTTGCCCTTGGTGAATATCACGCCCTTCTCCTGCGCGCTGCGGTAGAAGTCCTCGCCGTTGCCCGGCGTGCGCAGATCGGTATAGATGATGGTGGTGTCGACGTCGGGATTGGCATCCTTGAAGTACATCGCCTGCTTGATGCTGGCGTTGCAGCAGTAGCCCGAGCAGTACGACAGGTGCGTGCCGGTCGGATCGCGCTGGCCGGCGCACTGCACGAACACCACGGATTTGACCGGCTGGTTGTCCGACGGACGACGGATTACGCCGTCGCCCGATGCGGCTGCTTTCGCCAGCGCTTCGAGGCCGGCCTGGTCGACCACGTTGGGCGACTTGCCGCCGCCGAGTTCCGGCAGCTTGTTCATGTCGTACAGGGTGAAGCCGCTCGCCTGCACGATGGCGCCGATGTCTTCGGTGTGGGTCGCGCCCGATTCGGTGGCGATGTCGACCACGAAGCGGCCCGGTGCGCCGTCTGTCTTGGCGATGGTCGCGTTGAGATAGACCTTGATGTTGCTGTCGGCCAGAACCTGCGAAATCAGGTCGGCCACACCGGTGTCTGCGGGCGATTTGTAGGGCTCGTGCACCGGGGTGCGCTTGTAGAGCTTGGCGGCCCAGCCGCCCAGTGCGCCGGACTTTTCGACCAGCACCACCGGGTAGCCGGTCTTCGACGCTTCGATCGCGGTCGTCATGCCGGTCACGCCGCCGCCCACCACCAGCAGGGTCTTGCTGGTGCCGGTATTGGTGTTGCCGCCGGGGGCGGTCATCGCCTTCACTTCGGCGCAGCCCATGCGAATGTAGTCTTCCGCCATGTCCTGCGTGGTCTCGCGTGCTTCCTCGGTGTCGGGGCGGATCCAGATCACGCCTTCGCGCAGGTTGGCGCGCGCCACCGCGGTTTCGGGGAAGAAGAACGCCTCGGTCTTGGCGCGGCGCGAGCAGGCGCCGATCATGACGTGGGTGACGCCCTCGTTGGCGATGTCGTTCCTGATCATCGCCACGCCGTCGGCGTTGCACAGGAAATCGTGCGACTTCGCCAGCGGCACCTTGCCGTCCTTCTGTGCGATCTTGACCAGCGCGTCGGTGTCGAGACGCTCGCCCAGTCCGCAGCCCTTGCAGATATACGCTGCGACTTTGATGTCAGCCATTGTTTAAGCCTCCGCCTTTGCTACTTTGTTGACCACCTGGATGGCTCTCAATGCCGCCGCCGTGGCCGATTGCACCGCACGGTTCACGTCCAGCGCGTTCGATGCGCAGCCGGCGCCGAACACCGCGCCATTGGCCGGATCGGCTTCGATGAAGCCGCTCGAATCCGCGACGATGTGGCCGGGAATATTGATGCCCTTGACCGAGGGTTCCATGCCGACGGCCAGCACCACCAGGTCGTGCGGCGTCATGTAGCGCTTGTAGCCTTCGGTGTTGACGCCATGGCACACCGCGTTGCCGTGCTCGTCTTCGGTGATCTTCGCGACCTTGGACTTGATGAAGCTGACCGAGGGATCGGACTGCACCTTCTGATAGAAGTCCTCGAAGCGGTCGATCGCACGGATGTCGATGTAGTAGATGGTCGACTTGCCGTCTTCCGGATACTTCTCGCGCACGTAATGGGTCTGCTTAAGCGAGGCCATGCAGCAGATGCGCGAGCAATGGCGCAGGTGGTTCTCATCGCGTGAGCCGGCGCACTGGATGAAAGCGATGTTCTTCGCTTCCTTGCCGTCGCTGGGGCGCAGGATCTTGCCGCCGGTGGGGCCGTGGATGTCGGCCAGGCGCTCGAATTCGACGCTGGTGATCACGTTCTTGAAGCGGCCGTAGCCGTAGGGCTGAATTNNAGGGCTGCCAGCCGGTGGCCCACACCACTGCGCCTGCCTTGACCTGGATCGTCTCTTCTTTCATGTCGAGGTCGATCGCGCCGTACTTGCATGCGGCCTTGGCTTTTTCCGCGTCCGCCGTGCCGATGATCGCCGGGTCCAGCACGTAGCGCTGCGGGTAGGCCATCGCGTTCGGCAGGAAGGCGGCCTTGTGCTGGCCGAGGTTGTAGTTGAATGGATCGTCGACCATCNNGGACCTTGATCGAGGCGGTGTAATTGCCGGTGCTGCCTTCGATGCCGGTCACTTCGGCCAGCGTCAGCACGCGGATGCGCGGGTTGCCCTTGAGGCGGCGCAGGTTGATCTCCAGACCGCAGGTGGGGTGGCACAGCTTGGGAAAGTAACGATACAGCTGGGAGGTGCGCCCGCCCAGTGCGGGATTCTTCTCTACCAGAACCACGTTCTTGCCGGTTTCGGCCGCTTCGAGCGCGGCGGTCATGCCGGAAATCCCGCCGCCCACCACGAGAATCGTCTCGTTGGTCGCAACATGCTCCGTCATTGTTGTTCCTCCATCCGATGGATGCAAATTATTCGAAGCCGCCCGAGAGACCGCCCGGGCAGCCGGGTTTTCAGCCCGAATTGAATCCCTGAAATGGTACTCCGAAGGCCTGCCTTGCCGCCACGTACAAGCGCGCAATTTCAATCGAAGTTTTCTATGCGCGAATAAGAGGATGTTTGCAATGCAGCACAAGGGCGTCTGTAAAAGCGAGCCGCAAAGAAACGTTCGTGATCTGCACCGGTCCGGTTTTCAGGGTCATCCCGTACCCACCGCCGACCGGAAACCGATTCCATTCACGCACGATGCGCAGCCGCGGCGCACCGGCGTGCAGACGCATTCAGCCCGCTCTCCGTCTGCGTCCTGTCATGACAACCTGACAGGAAGCCTGACCATGTTGTCAGCCTCTTCCTGCCGAAAAAAAACAATTGTTCTTCAAATCAAGGCAGTAACGCACTGGCACACAAGGTGCTTGCATGCCCATTGCAAAAAAATGCCGGCCGCTCAGGCGCCGAACAAGCCATTCATCAATGAACGAGGAGACAGGATGACAAGACTACCCAGCCTAGCTTGCACCGCGGCAGCGCTGTTGCTGATTTTCGGCCTTGCCGTGGCAGCCGAGCAGGCCGAAGCCGAGCCCGCCAAACCTGCAGTTGCAAACAGTCCTGAAAATCCATCCCAACCCAAGGAGGAAGCCGCCAACACCAAGAGTTCATCCTCGAGCAACACAGCCAAAGAAGAACCGGAATGCAATTGATTGCCCATCCAGCATGAATCCAGGAGACAAAATGAAGCTTCGCACTCTATTCACCGTATCTGCCCTGTTCACCTCCCTCGCCATGCCCATGGCGGCGGGCGCAGTGGATGTCAACATCACCGCCAATCTACCCTCTGTCGAGGTCATGCATGGTGGCCAGAAAGTCGCGATCATGCGCAACCAGGACCAGAAGAACACCATCAATCCCGATTTCGCCAAGACCTCGCGCAAGTGCCCGCCCTTCTGCATTCAGCCGGGCCAACTGGCGACCGGCGTCGAGACCATCGGCGAACTGGAAGTCATGCACTATCTGAAAAAAATGAGCGACGGCGACAAGAGCATCCTCGTGGTCGATTCGCGCACTCCGGACTGGGTCGAGAAAGGCACGATTCCCGGTGCGGTCAATATTCCCTGGGACCAGCTCAACATCGGCAAGTCCGATCCCATCACCGTGCAGGAAATCCTGGAAAAGCAGCTCGGCGTCAGGAACCAGGATGGCTTCTACATGTTCGACAACGCCAAAACCGTCATCATGTTCTGCAACGGCCCCTGGTGCGGCCAGTCGCCGACCAACATCAAGGGTCTGCTGAAAATCGGTTACCCGGCGGACAAGATCAAGTGGTACCGCGGCGGCATGCAGGACTGGGAAGTGCTGGGGCTGACCACCGTCAAACCGGTGAAGTAAGCAATTTCTTCAGCAAAAAAAGAAACGGGCAGGCCTGCGGGCCTGCCCGTTTGCGTGACGCGACGGCGATCGGCAGCAGGATCGAGGCCGGCGCGACCGAGACGATTGGCCTTTTTCGCAGCAGCGATGAACGAAGGGCCGTAGACTCGATTGCGCACCGCGTCTCGACTGATTCGATGATACCGCCGAACGCACCGGTCAATGCCTGCACCCCCCCCGCTCTTGCCGACAAGCACTTTCGTTGGACAGCGGCAGGGTGACACATGGCCGTAACGCCGG